>JAYVJD010000153.1:0-11040 GCA_043769625.1 Pseudomonadota bacterium
TTGCCCGAGGATTCCGGCCCGTAAATTTCGACCACCCGACCCCGCGGCAGGCCGCCGACGCCAAGCGCGATATCCAGACCGAGCGAACCGGTCGAGACCACTTGAATGTCCGCAATGACTTCGCCAGCGCCTAAGCGCATGACCGACCCTTTGCCAAACTGTTTTTCTATTTGCGATAACGCCGCTTCCAGCGCTTTGCTTTTATTCTCATCCATTGCCAATGCCTCCAGTAAATTCCCTGCGTGAGTAATGCGAAGATTATCGCATAACCCGAGGCTTCGGCATAGACGCCACTACCGGCAGCATTCATCGCCATTCAAAAAATAATCAATAAAAACAATATCTTAAAAATGATATAACGTGCGTGAATGGCGCGAATTTGCTACCTTTTATCTGTGCATTACTCGAGCGATGATGCGGCTGTGGTCAGAAAATTTTTCAGGTCCGATTGCGATGCCTTGTCCTGACCTTTTTTCTGGTATTCGCTGAACTGCGGAATCGCGATGGCGGCGAGAATGCCGATAATGGCAACCACAATCATGAGTTCGATGAGGGTGAAACCATTTGGTATTGTTTTCATTTTGTTGCCCCTTATTATTAATTTTTAGCTACAAACTTTTTTATCAACTGTCTTGTAACTATAGCACCAAGCAACGCGCATTTTGTGAATAAAGGAATCGGAATTCTCCCCTCCGGGTAAAACTTTCAACGGGTGATTTTTTCCAGCCAACGCACCCGCGTAAAAATCTGCTGCCGAATCAGAATCGGCAATAGCAGACCGGCCAACAATAATGTCGCGGCAACCAACGGAAACAACGGCCCGCCCCAGGCGATAAACTTGAGCATCACGCCTTTAGTGAAACCAATCGCCATAGTGTTGAGCAAATAAATGGCGAAAGTATAAGCACCCAACACCAACCAAAATTTAGTCTGATTCATCAATCGGGTGCGCACCAGCGCGTGCGCAGCGGGAATGGCGGCGAGACCCATCAGCGTTTTGGGTAGCGGCGACCAGACACATGCGGCTACTAGCGCGGCAAATAACGCAATCCATAGCAGCGCATATATATCCACAATGTCTGTCCAGCGCGAATAATGTTCCGCGGCTAAAAACCCCAGCGCGAGATAGAGCAAATATTCAGCGACGCCATTGAGCATGAACCAATCGCTGATCGGCACAAAATGGATCGCCGCGCCAATGGCGATCATGGCCCAAAAATTGGAACGGGTAATCGCGTGCAGGCCGGGCAACAGCGCATAAAACATGAACAGAACATAGATATACCAAAGCGATCCGGCGCTACTTTGAATCGGCTTAAAAAATATCAACAGCAAACCTTCCAGCCAGCCAGACGGCGGATTGTCGATCTGCATAAATTTTGCACCAATGATTTTGCCAGCCAAGGTCAAACAGCCAAAAATTAAAAAGGCCGGCATCAAGCGCATGAATTTCTGGCTGACATAATCGGGATAAGCGGCAAACTTCGCCAGCGGCTTATACGAAAGCTGCATGGTGATACCGCTCAAAAACATGAATAGCGGCATATGAAATAAATACAGAATTTGTTTCAGCGTGCCATACCAAGCGTTGCCCGGTGGCGCTTCGCGCGCCAGATGGCCCAGCACGACGAGAAAAATAGCCAAGCCTTTGGCTCGATCAAGATCGAACAGTCGCGTTGATTTTGGTGGACGTGGTTCAGACGCAGCCCCAGTCGCGACCATATTGGGCGCAGCGCCTAAGCCTGAGGTGACATTATTTTCTATCGATTTTTGTTCCATATTGAAGATAATTCTACACGGTCTGGGTTGGCTGAATATAAGGTGATGCCCCAATTAGCTTGCGGGAATGACCTACCCAAGCGATTAATCACTCAACTCAGTCAATTCACTCAGCGCTGCGACGATGGTTTGATAGCGTACCTCTTCGCGTCCTCCATCGAAGTGAAACGTTTTTGCGGAAGGGGGCGCATCTTTTATCATCCACGCGATACAAACCGTGCCCACCGGTTTCAGCGCAGAGCCGCCGTTCGGCCCCGCAACGCCCGTCACCGCCACTGCAATTTGCGCGCGGCTGCGTTCAAGGGCACCGCGTACCATTTCGCGCGCCGTCTCTTCACTCACCGCGCCAAATTGCAAAATCGTTTGCGGCGACACGCCAAGCATTTCCTGTTTCGCATGGTTGCTGTAGGTGACAAAACCACGGTCGAACCATTGCGAGCTGCCGGCGATTCGCGTAATCGCTTCGCCAATACCGCCGCCAGTGCAGGATTCCGCCGTGGCGAGCAGCCAGTTACGCGCCTTGAGCGCCGCGCCAAGGCTTGAGGCGAGCCGATCTAAATTGTCTGATTTATCCATGCAGGTAATGAGCGCGAAGCTGAATTAAAAATAAATACGGTAATGTTAATCCATGTAGTTGACGTTACGCAGCAAGTTTCATGGCTTTTCACGCAAGCCTGCAGGATGAATTGTAAACTATTGATTATATTTAATAATTTAAAATATATTGCAGTGCAATTGACAACTGACCAGCGGTCAACTAAAGTTTAAATAACTGACCAGTAGTCATTAGCTGCCATGCCCACTCTACAACGCGCCACACAATCCGAACAAAAAATTGAACGTTATCATGCCATTCTCGATGCGGCAGAGCGTTTATGGTTGGCGCATCCTGAGCGCATGGCCAGCGTAGCCGAGGTAGCGCAACATGCGGGCGTCGGCAAAGGCACCGTGTATTTATATTTTCCCAGCAAAGAAGAGTTGCTGCTCGCGCTGCACTCGCGTCATGTAGAATTTTTTTTCCAGGCAATGATCGTGATGATGTCTGAGACAAAATCTCTATCTGTCGAGCAAATCTTGGGCGTGGTTAAAACGCATATGATCGCCCCACCCGCTTTCTTGCCGCTGGCCAGCCGTTGTTTCGCGCTGATGGAAAAATGCATTCCGCCGCAAACTGCCGCAGAGTTTCATCACGGCATCGCGCAATGGCTGCAGCGCGCCGGCGGGGAACTTTCGCGCCACTTTACCCAACTTACCCCTGAGCAGGCAGTTTCACTGCTGATGCAAAGTTATGGTCTCATCGTCGGTCTATGGCAATTACTTAACCCTGCGCTTGAATCCTCAAAATTTATGACGGCGGCAGAAAAAAATATTTTGCGGCCCGATTACACAGAAGAGTTATCCAGCGCCCTGCTTGATTTATGGTCTGGTCGGCTGAATTCACTCGAACAAGCTGCACGTCAAACGCCGCGCACGCGTCCTAAATTGAAATCCGGAGTCAAAGCCAAATGAAAAACGTCCCCTTATCCCTCTCAACTCGCCTCGTTTATCCCGGTATTCTGCTGTTTGCGCTCATAGCGGGTTGCACTAACGAAGTCGTGGTGTCCGAGCCAATCCGCCCGGTGCTGACGCAAAAAATTTCGCTTAGTCAGAATCTGGATCAAGTGGTGTATTCAGGCGATATACGCGCGCGTTATGAAACCGATCTGGGTTTTCGCATTGGCGGCAAAATCGCGTCGCGTAATGTTGAGCTCGGTGCGGTGGTTAAAAAAGGGACGTTGCTCGCCAGTCTTGATCCGCAGGACGTGCGTCTGGGTGCTGATGCTGCGCGCTCGCAAGTTGCGGTGGCACAAACTGAATTTGATTTTGCCAAAGCAGAGCTGGATCGCAACAAAGATTTATGGGATAAAAATTTTATCAGCAAAGCTGTGTACGACGCCAAGCTAAACAGCTTTAACAGTGCTCAGGCAAAATTAGCCACTGCACGCTCGCAATCAGCGGTCAGCGCCAACCAAAACGCCTATGCCTCGCTGCAAGCCGCTTCGGATAGCGTCATTACTGCGGTCAGCGCCGAAGCCGGCCAGGTAGTTGCAGCGGGACAATCGATCTTCAAATTAGCTCGACTGGATGAAAAAGAAGTCATCATCAACGTACCGGAAAATCGCGTCGCAGAAATGAAAAAAGTCGAGCAAGTGGCGGTACGGCTTTGGGCCACACCGGAGAAAATTTATCGGGGCAAAGTGCGTGAAATATCGCCCAGTGCCGACGCGGCGACGCGGACGTACACAGCAAAAATCAGCATCATGGATGCCGCCGATGTCAAACTCGGCATGACCGCCAATGTCATGTTGCAACAAAATGGCGCAGCGAATGTGGTGATGATTCCACTCACCGCGCTCTATCAACAAAACAATCAGCCTGCTGTGTGGGTAGTCGATACCAAAACCAGCCAAGTGCAGTTGCGCTCCATCGTGACTGGCGCGTACCGTGAAGACGGCGTAGTAGTTTTGTCGGGATTAAAAGACGGCGAGTTGATCGTGACCGCAGGCGTGCATAAATTGGTGCCGGGGCAGACTGTGCGTTTCCCTGGTGATACCAAGCAAGCGAGCAGATCATGAAATCATTCAATATGTCGGAATGGGCGCTATCACACCGCCCATTTGTATTGTTCGTGATGATTATGCTCGGCGTGATCGGCACGCTGTCATACGGCCAGCTTGGCCAGTCGGAAGACCCGCCGTTCACGTTTAAAGTGATGGTGGTGCGTACACTCTGGACCGGCGCCAGCGCGCAAGAAACCGAGCTGCAAATCACGCAAAAGCTGGAAAAGAAATTGCAGGAAGCGCCTTACGTCGATGTGCTGCGCAGCTACTCCAAGCCGGGCGAATCGCAAATTATTATTTTGCTCAAAGACTCCACGCCGGCTGCCGAAGTACCGAACGCCTGGTATCAAGTACGTAAAAAAGTGGCCGACATGCGCCATACTTTACCGAACGGCATCAATGGGCCGTTTTTTAACGATGAATTCGGCGACACGCTGGGGAATTTATTTACGCTCACCGGCGATGGCTATACCTATGCGCAACTAAAAGCTTACGCGGACACCGTGCGCCTCGAATTGCTGCGCGTTGCTGACGTGTCTAAAGTCGATATCATCGGCGATCAGGACGAAAAAATATTCGTCGAGCTATCCAACACCAAACTGGCCACTTTAGGTTTGGACCCGACGTTAATCTTCACTACCTTGCAAGCGCAAAACGCCATGACGGCGACGGGAAGCTACGAAACCGCCAGCGATAAAATTTTTCTCCGTGTCAGCGGTGATTTAGAAACAGCCGAAAGCGTGCGCAACATCGTCGTACGCGCCAGCAACCGCAGCTTTCGTCTGGGCGATATCGCGGTGGTTAAACGCGGCTATTCCGATCCGCCGCAACCTAAAGTACGCTTCATGGGCAAAGAAGCAGTCGAGCTCGGCGTGGCGATGACCCAAGGCGGCGACATTATTCAACTTGGCAGAAATCTGGATAAAGAAGCCAAACGCATTCAGTCCACGCTGCCGATCGGCCTCGACTTGCAACTAATTTCCAGCCAGCCGCGCGCGGTTACGCGTTCGATTAACGAATTTGTCCAAACACTGGCCGAGGCCGTGATCATTGTTTTGATTGTGAGTTTTTTCAGCCTCGGGATTCGCACCGGTATTGTGGTCGCGCTGTCGATTCCATTGGTGTTAGCGGCGACATTCTTTTTCATGAATATACTCAACATCGGCCTGCATAAAATTTCGCTCGGCGCGCTAGTGTTGGCGCTCGGATTATTGGTCGATGACGCGATCATCGCGGTAGAAATGATGGCGATCAAAATGGAACAAGGCTACGACCGCGTAAAGGCCGCGAGCTTTGCTTACACCAGCACAGCATTTCCGATGCTCACCGGCACCTTGATTACGGCGGCAGGCTTTTTACCCATCGCCACCGCCAAATCTGCCACGGGCGAATATACGCGGGCGATTTTTCAGGTCACGGTGATTGCGTTGCTGATTTCCTGGTTTGCCGCTGTGATATTTATTCCTTACCTCGGCTTTAAACTCTTGCCTGATTTCAAATACAAAAATATCGCGCGGGCAAAATTGTTTGAACGATTGTCGAGACTTTTTCGGGCGCTAGGATTGCAGGGCTTCGCCAACACCCTGTCACATCGAGCGGCCGTGTTAGCGGCTGAACCTGTGCAACACGACGAACACGCGGTGTATCACACGCCTTTTTATACGCGCTTTCGCAAGGTGGTCGAATGGTGCGTCAATTATCGCAAGACGGTATTGCTGATTACGGCAGGGATTTTTGTGGCGTCTATTTTCGGCTTCGGTTTGGTACAGCAACAATTCTTTCCGGATTCCACGCGGCCTGAACTATTAGTCGATTTACGTTTGCCGGAGGGCTCGTCGTTCGCCGCCTCGGAAACAGAAGCAAAAAAATTGGAAAAAATAATTGCCGATGATCCGAATATCGAAAATTATGTCAGCTACGTTGGTACCGGCAGCCCACGCTTTTATTTGCCGCTCGACCAGCAGTTGCCGGCACATAATTTTGCCCAATTCGTCATTCTGGCTAAAGGGACAAAAGAGCGCGAAATATTGCGCGACAAACTGATTAAATTGTTCGAAACCGATTTTGTTGGCTTGCGCGGCAATATTAACCGCCTGGAAAACGGCCCACCGGTCGGCTTCCCGGTGCAGTTCCGCGTCACCGGACCGGACATTCCCACGGTACAAAAATACGCCGCCGAAGTCGCCGAAGTCATGCGCAAAAATAAACATCTGACCAATGTCCAACTCGACTGGAACGAACAATCCAAGTCGATCAATATCGAAATCGACCAGGATAAAGCCCGCCTCCTCGGCGTGAGTTCGCAGGATTTGTCGTTTCTGCTCAACAACTCACTCAATGGGTTCAATGTCACCAGTTTGCGCGAACGAGATAAATTGATTGAGGTGTTGGTGCGCGGCGCCCCGGAAGAGCGCGTGTACTTGTCGCAAATCGAAAATCTTTCCATCCCCACACGCGCCGGTAAAAGCGTGCCGCTGACGCAATTCGCTAAAGTGACTTTCGGCTTCGAGCGCGGCATCGTCTGGCGGCGCAATTTATATCCGAGCGTCAACGCACGCGGCAGCATTTATGGCTCGATTCAAGCGCCGGTCGTCACCCAGCAAATCGAACCTTTGCTTGAACCGATCCGGGCAAAATTACCCGAGGGTTACAAATTAGAAACCGGCGGCGCGGTAGAAGAAAGCGCCAAGGGCGGCAAGTCGATTGTCGCCGGGGTGCCGCTGTTTATCGCCGTTGTGCTCACGGTGTTGATGATGCAATTACATAGCTTCAGCCGCATGTTTATGGTGTTGCTCACCGCGCCGCTGGGGATTATCGGCGTGACGCTCGCGTTATTGATCGGCAACAAACCCTTCGGCTTTGTTGCCATGCTCGGCACCATTGCGCTGTCGGGGATGATCATGCGTAACTCGGTGATTTTGGTCGATCAAATTGATCATGATATCGGCATCGGGCATCCGCCGTGGGACGCGATTATCGATGCGACGGTGCGCCGATTCCGCCCTATCGTGTTGACCGCTGCAGCGGCGATTCTGGCCATGATTCCCTTATCGCGCAGCGCGTTCTTCGGGCCAATGGCAACGGCCATCATGGGCGGACTTTTTATCGCGACGCTGTTGACCTTGCTCTTCCTGCCTGCACTGTACGCCGCGTGGTTTAGGGTAAAACGGCCGCACGCTACGCATGGGTAAATTCAAGGCACCGGGACACATCTCCGCCTATTTAATATAACCATTTGATTTAATTGATATTTTTGTGAAATAGGCGGTCGGCTGCAGAAAGGCATAACGGGCCTTTATTGCCAGCCGTATCACTTTGCGCTATATGTTACGAACACCACTCCCATATTGACGTGCTCGCCATGCCTGACATGATTCCCTCCGATAATTTATCTCGCGACATCATCGACCATTCGACCGAAGGGATTGTCGTTTACGACCTGAATCTGCGCTGCCTCGCGTGGAATAAAAGCATGGAGCAAATGACGAGACTGCCCGCCAGCTACGTCGTCGGGCGCGATATGCTCGAAGCCTTTCCCTTTTTGCAAAACCGCCCTGAAGGCGTGCGCAATTTAAAGCGGCTCATTGCCAAAGGCGAAACCGCCACGGTGCCCGATCAGGAAATCCTCATCCCGCAGAATCAGCATCGCTTCTGGATTTCCGGCATTGTGGCCCCGCATCGAGACGCGGCGGGCAATATTATCGGCATGCTGGCTTTCTACCGCGACGTCACCGCGCGCAAAATGGCGAACGAAGCGATACAGGCAACGGAAAATCGCTTCCTAAGCATGCTGAATACGGCAAACGAGGCGATTTGCACGGTTGACCCGAAAAATATTATCAATTTCGCCAACCAACGCATGGCAGAACTCACCGGACATCCGATTGATGAGATTATCGGCAAGGATGCATTCAGCTTCGTCCATCCCGACGATCGGGAAATGGCGATAAAACAAATTCAAGCGCGCTATGCCGGTGAAAAATCGTCTTTTGACTTTCGGCTTGTGTCCAAGCGCAAATCGACAATCTGGGTACGCGTCAGCGCCTCGCCGATAATCGATGACAATAACCAGTATCAAGGCATGCTGAATATGTTGACCGACATCAGCGAAGCACGTCAAGCCCAGGAAGCGCTTAAGTTTACCGCCGCCGAATTGGGCGATCTTTATAATCAGGCGCCCTGCGGCTATCACTCTATAGACAAAAATGGCGTATTCGTCAAGATCAATGACACCGAATTGGCGTGGCTCGGCTACACCAGAAAAGAAGTCGTCGGCAAGATGCGGATTGCTGATGTTTTAACCCCAGATTCGCTGGCTCATTTTGAAAAAGCGTTTGAGTATTTCATCAATGACGATGGCAGTATCCGTCAGATCGAATACGAAGTGAAACGGCGTGACGGCAGCGTATTTACCGCGTTAGCGACGACGCGCGCCGTGCTCGACGACAATAAAAAATTTAGCCACAGCCATACCAGCGTGTACGACATTACCGAATCGAAAGCCGCCCAATTGGCCTTAGAGCAGAACGAGGCGCGCTACCGGCAAATGTTTGAAAATCACCCATCGATACAACTACTCGTCGATCCCGATGACGGCGTACTGGTTGATGCCAACCCCGCTGCGGCTGCGTTTTATGGTTACTCCGCCAAGCAATTGCGCGGCATGCCGGTAACCACTATTAATATTCTGCCGCAAGAAAAAATTCTTGAAACGCTGGCCAAGGCAAAATCAGGCGGCCAGAAGCAATTCGAGCTACGTCACCGCCTGGCTTCGGGCGACATCCGCGATGTTCAGATTCATGCCGCGCCGCTAAAAATCAACGGACGGGAACTGATTTACTCCATCGTCAACGACATCACGGAAAAGAAACAAGCGGAAATCAAACTGCGCGACAGCGAATTACACTACCGCGATCTGGTCGAAAACGCTGACGATATTATTTACGAAACTGATGCCATGGGACACTTTATATTTCTCAATGACCATACGGAGAAAGTGCTCCAATACACTTCTGAAGAAGCCGTCGGAAAACATTTTCTAGTCGCCATCCGGCCCGATTGGCGCGACCGGGTGCAAAGCTTTTACCTAAATCAATTCATGAATAAAATACCCACCACTTATTTTGAATTTCCGGTGGTCGCCAAAGACGGTTCGGTAATCTGGCTCGGGCAAAACGTGCGCATGGTGATCGAGAATGGTCGCGTGATCAAAAACCAGGCGTTCTGCCGAGACATCACCGAACGGCGCAAATGGGAGCAAGAAATCGAGCAATCGCGCGCCCAATTGCGCGAACTATCCAAACACTTGCAAACGGCACGGGAAGTAGAACGCAGCAAAATTTCGCGCGAAATTCATGACGAATTAGGCGCCGCCCTCACAGCGTTAAAAATGGATCTGAGCTGGCAAGCCGGCAAGCTACACACGCTCGACGAAAAACAAATTACCATGTTCTCTGAGCTGGTGGTGAAGGTGGATAGCTGTATCGGCACGGTGCGCAAAATTGCCACTGATTTGCGCCCGAGCATCCTCGATAACCTGGGATTGTGGGCGGCGATCGAATGGCAGGCGAAGGAATTACAAAACCGCATGAATATTATCTGCGAAGTAAAAATGAGCGTGCAAGAAATCGATATCCAGCAGGAAGAAGCCACAGCAATTTTCCGCATCTTGCAGGAAACCTTGACCAACGTTGCACGTCATTCAAAAGCGACCAAAGTCACCATTCAGGTCGATGCAACCGAAAACGAAGTGCGCATGGAAATCAGCGATAATGGGAAAGGCATGGCCGAGCCTGAATTGGCCAATATCGAGTCGCTCGGATTGCTTGGCATGTATGAACGCGCACACACTTTTGGCGGTGAGTTCGCCATTCGCAGCAAGCCGGGTATGGGTACAATCGTATCAGTGCAAATGCCTGTCGGTAATGGGTCTATACTGACCCAAGCGGAGGTACATTAAAATGAATACTAGCGCAGCGCCGGTAAAAGATTATGCACAGATCGTTAAATTATTACTGGTTGATGACCACGCGATTGTGCGCGAGGGCTTGAAGCGAATCCTCGATGGCGAAGCGGGGATGATCGTGGCCGGTGAAGCCGGCGACAGCTTTGAAGCCATCCAGCAGATACGCAAGCAACATTTCGATATTGTATTGCTAGACATTTCCCTGCCGGGCAAAAATGGCCTCGACGTACTGAAAATTATCAAGGCGGAAAGGCCGCACACGCGCGTGCTGATATTGAGCATGTTCCCGGAAGACCAATATGCGGTGCGCGTACTCAAAGCCGGCGCGGCCGGTTATCTAACGAAAGAGAGCGCACCGAAAGAATTGGTCACGGCGATTCGCAAAGTGTCGGATGGCGGCACATATGTCAGCACCACACTGGCGGAACAATTGGCCGGCGAACTGACGCAACCCAGCGGAACGCTGCACGAAACTTTGTCTGATCGGGAGTTTGCCGTGCTACGCATGATCGCGGTCGGCAGGTCGCCGACGCAAATCGCCGACGAACTGCAGTTGTCGATCAAAACTATCAGCACCTATCGCTCACGCATTCTGACCAAAATGAATTTGCAGAACAACGCTGAATTGACGCATTACGCGCTGAAAAATAATCTGATTGTCTGACGCTGAAAAGACTGTTTTACAGCTTGATAAAA
>JAYVJD010000154.1:0-4224 GCA_043769625.1 Pseudomonadota bacterium
TGGCTTTGGTCAACCAGCTTGGCATCAAACTTAAATACATTATTGAAACCCATGTTCACGCCGATCACATCACCGGCGCACGTGCGCTCAAAGCCAAAACCGGCGCACTGACTGCTGTCGGACTGGATTGCGGCACGACAGGGTTCGATTGCATGCTGGTGGACGGCGATGAAATAAAATTCGGCAACCAAACCATCACGGCCCTCGCCACGCCGGGACACACGCCCGGCAGCATGAGCTACCTGTGGCGCGACAGGGTGATGACTGGCGACACGCTGCTCATCGGCGGCTGCGGCCGCGCGGATTTTCAGGGCGGTGACGCGCACGCCTTGTATCACAGCCTGACGCAAAAATTATTCAAGTTGCCCGACGACACACTGGTGTTCCCCGGGCACGATTACAAAGGCCGACGCGTCAGCACCATAGGGGAAGAAAAACAAACCAATCCGCGTTTGGCCGGAAAAACCGAAACCGAATTCATCCACATCATGGCCAACCTCAACTTGCCCAAACCTACGCTGATCGACGAGGCCGTCCCCGCCAACAAAGCAGGCGGCAGCCATTGATCGAGCCAAGCCTCTTGCCCTGGCTTGCGGCCGCAAGCTGGGTCCTATACGGCGCGCTGCATAGCTTGCTTGCCGCAAGCAATATTAAAAATATTGCCGCAACAAGATGGCCAGCATTCACGCCTTATTACCGTGTTGTTTATAATCTAATCGCAGTCGTACTACTCTTCATTCCATTCAGCATTGTGATGATGGATCGGCGTCCACCGCTATGGTTGTGGCCCACACCTCTGAATTGGTTGGCTAATAGCGCTGCCGTCTTTGCCGTCGTCGGCTTTATCTGGTCGCTCAAGTTTTACGGCTTGCGCGAGTTCGCAGGATTTCCGCAGAAAGACAAACAAAAGGCATTTCAAATAGCGAAGCTGAGTATCTCTCCACTGCACCGTTTCGTCCGCCACCCGTGGTATTTTTTCATGCTGGTCATGATCTGGACGCGCGAGATGAACCAGGCTCAGTTGGTCAGCGCTATGGTGATTACACTTTATCTGATCATCGGTTCGCGCCTGGAAGAAAATAAACTCATCGCGCAATTCGGCGATAGTTATCGGGATTATCGCAGCCAGGTCAACGGGCTGATCCCGTTACCGTGGAAAATACTCAGCCGAAACGGGCAAAAGAAATTCGATCAGGAATAGTTGGTGCCCCGAACACGAATCGAACGTGTGACCTACCCCTTAGGAGGGGGTTGCTCTATCCACTGAGCTACCGAGGCGCAGCCGCATTTTACCTTTATAACGTAGAATGCGGGTATGCAAAGCGCTAACAGTAAACGTCTTCCCCGCACCGTCGTCGTGGTCGGCTTGGTCAGTTTTTTCAACGACCTCGCGTCCGAGATGGTGACGCCGCTGATTCCTATTGTGTTGGCGACTGTCATGGGCGCGGGTCCGCTGGCGCTGGGCGCAATTGAAGGCATTGCCGATTCGGTTTCGGCGTTTATCAAACTCTGGTCTGGCCGCCATTCCGACTGGCTCGGCGGCCGGCGCAAGTGGCTGACCTTCTATGGTTACTTGTTATCGAATTCGGTGCGGCCGTTTTTCGGGCTGGTTTCGTCGTGGGGATTGCTGGTTGGTTTGCGTAGTGTCGATCGCATCGGCAAAGGCATACGCACCGCCCCGCGCGACGCGCTGGTCGCGGACGCCACACCGCCAGAGATACGCGGCTACGCCTACGGCTTTCATCGCGCGATGGATAACGGCGGCGCGATGGGTGGCGCGCTCATCGCTGCAGCGGTATTAACCTGGACGCAATTTTCACTGCAGCAAGTCATTTTGTGGTCGGTGAGTCCGGGTGTGATAGTCGTATTGTTGGTGGCCTTCGGCATTCAGGAGCCGGTTAAAAAAGTCGCGCTCGCCGATCGCCCCGCGTTACCACCATTGCGCTTTGGGCTGCTGTCCAAACCGATGCGAAAATATCTCGCCGTGCTGGCCCTATTTACCTTTGCCCGCGCGTCGGAAACCTTTATTGTCTTGCGTGGCCACGAGATGGGTAAATCCGTGGTCGAACTTTTATTGTTGTGGGCCGCCTTAAGTTTGGCCAAGTCAATGACTTCGTTGTATGGCGGCAAGCTGGCCGACAAACTCGGCATGGAGCGCTTAGTGCTCACCGGCTGGACTTTCCACGCCTGCAGTTTTGCACTGCTGGCCACGGTATCACTCGGGGTGAATCTTTGGTTTGCCGCGATTCTCTATGGCTTACTCGCAGGTTTGGCCGAGGGCGGTGAACGCGGCCTGATCAGCGCCTTCGCCAAAGAAAAAGAACGCGGCACGGCATTCGGCTGGTACAACATGACACTTGGCATTGCCTCCATACCCGCCGGCCTATCTTTTGGTGCGATGTGGAAATTTTTTGGGCCGGGTACGGCGTTTTCCGTCGCATCGCTCGTCGCGGCTTGCGCCGCTCTGTTGCTGCACTTTTGGGTATGGCGCGAAGTAGAGGCGAAAGGGCTGGCCAAGTAATAAATATGAATCAAGCAGGATTGCCCCGCGCAAAATGCTAAAATAACCCTCCTGCTTTTCACGCTTGGTTTTTCATGCCGCTTATCACCCTGAATAATATTTCCCTGGCCTACGGTCACCACGCGCTGCTCGATCATGCCGATCTGGTGCTGGAGCCGCGCGATCGCGTCGGTTTGATTGGCCGTAACGGCGGCGGCAAAAGTAGTTTGTTCAAAATCATTGCCGGACTGCAACCGCCCGATGACGGCGTGGTGTGGCGCTCGCCCACTTGCAAATTCGCTTATGTGCCGCAAGAGCCGCCGCTGGATGCCGCGCTGACCGTGTACGAAACCGTCGCGCAGGGTCTGGGCAACTTGAGTAAGGTGATTACCGAATACCATGAAGTGTCGCACCGCATGGAGTTGGAACACGACGACGCGGCACTGCTCGACCGCATGATGCATTTACAGCACGAGCTCGAACTGCACGATGGCTGGAATATCCAAAGCCGTATCGAATCGACATTGAGCCATCTGGAACTCGAAGCTGACGTCAAAGTAGGCTCGCTCTCCGGCGGCTGGAAAAAGCGCGTCGCCCTCGCCCGCGCGCTGGTTGCGCAGCCAGAATTATTATTGCTCGACGAGCCGACCAACCATTTGGATTTTTCGGCGATTGATTGGCTGGAACAAATGCTGATCAATTTTACCGGCAGTGTATTTTTCATTACCCACGATCGACGCTTTCTCGATAACGTGGCGACGCGCATCGTCGAGCTGGATCGCGGCAAACTCACCGATTTCCCCGGTAATTTCGCGGCGTATCAAGCCAAGAAAATCGAGTTGCTGGAAACCGAAGCAATACATAACCAGAAATTTGACAAAGTATTGGCGCAGGAAGAAGTATGGATACGTCGTGGCGTACAAGCGCGCCGCACGCGCGACGAGGGCCGCGTACGCCGCCTTGAGCGACTACGCCTGCAGCGCGCTGCCAGACGCGACCAGCAAGGCAATGTAAACCTGAATGTCGATGCCGGTGAACGCTCGGGCAAACTGGTCGCGGAATTGGAACACGTGAGCAAATCGTTTGGCGACAAAGTAGTCATCAAAGATTTTTCCGCCATTATCAAACGCGGCGACAAAATCGGGTTGCTCGGACCGAATGGCGCGGGCAAAAGCACGTTGCTGAAAATGATACTCGGCGAACTCCAGCCCGATTCCGGCAGCATCAAGCAAGGCACAAAGTTACAAGTCGCCTACTTCGATCAATTACGCGAACAACTCGATGATGAAATGACCATCTCCGACACCATCAGCAAAGGCTCAGACTTTGTCGAAATCGGCACGGAGAAAAAACATGTCATCAGTTATCTCGGTGATTTTTTGTTTCCTCCGGAACGCGCACGCGCGCCGGTAAAATCTTTATCCGGTGGCGAACGCAATCGGTTGTTATTAGCACGCCTGTTCACGCGCCCTGCCAACGTGTTGGTTCTGGACGAACCCACCAACGATCTAGATATCGAAACGCTGGAATTACTCGAAGCATTGTTACAAGAATACGATGGCACTTTATTTTTAGTCAGCCACGACCGCGCGTTTCTCGATAACGTCGTGACGCAAACCATCGCCTTCGAAGGCGATGGCAATGTGCGCGAATATGTCGGCGGTTATGAAGACTGGGTGCGGATGCAAAACAGCGCAATCGCAGCCGTCGCTACGCCCAAAGAA
>JAYVJD010000155.1:0-10994 GCA_043769625.1 Pseudomonadota bacterium
GGCCACACGCGTTTGGTAAGCCAGTCGATTGCCGAGTTCATCAATGTCCGGTGCGTCTTCGCGACCTTTCATGCGTTTCAAGCGTGCGACGCTTTTCACCGGCATTTTAAAATCGAGACCATCCAATAATTCATCCGACGAGTGAGGCGCGTTGCATACCAGCACCATATCGCATCCAGCGTTCAGCGCCGCTTCGGCGCGTTGAATCACGCCACCGGCGACACTTGCGCCTTCCATGCTCAAGTCATCACTGAAAATTACGCCGTCAAATTGCATTTGCTTGCGCAAAATATCCTGCAGCCACACGCGCGAAAATCCTGCCGGTTGCGCATCGACTTGCGGATAAATCACATGCGCCGGCATCACCGCCGCCATACCCGCGCGCGCCATTTTGTAAAACGGCATCAGGTCGTCGCGGTTAATCGCGTCGAACTCACGTTCGTCGATGGGAATTTCGTGATGCGAATCCGCGCGCACGTAACCGTGGCCGGGAAAATGTTTGCCCACGGTTTGCATCCCTGCGTCGTTCATGCCCTGCTGAAGCGCAATCGCCAGCTCGGCAATAATCGCCGGATCGCGATGAAATGCACGGTCGCCAATCACGCCACTCGCACCGAAATCAATATCCAGCACCGGCGCAAAACTGAAATCTACGCCGTGTGCGAGCAACTCCGCCGCCAACACATAGCCAACTTCCTGCGCACGTTTTTTGGCTTTCTCTTCGTCGCTTTTCCACATCGCGCCCAAGGTGCGCATCGGCGGAATACGGGTAAAACCCTCACGAAACCGCTGCACCCGCCCGCCTTCATGATCGACCGCAATCAACAACTCCTTGCGCGTCTTACGAATCGCATCAGTCAGATCAACCAACTGCTCAGGCGATTGATAATTACGGCCAAACAAAATAATCCCGCCCACCAGCGGGTGAGACAAGCGTTTAATTTCTTCACCAGTCAATGTAAGACCAGCCACATCGCACATCACAGGGCCGAGAGGCATGAGATTCCCTTAAGATTTATGTAATTAACGACATGATACGGGGAAATGGGGCATAGAGGAATGCGAAGGGCCAGCGGATTGTCGCAGGGCGGATCACATCCGCAAGAAAAAAAACAGATTGTCACTTCGTGTTTTATTTTTTTGGCGGGTGTGACCCGCCCTACTAAAAGCATATCTTCCACATCGTTCAGAATGGCACGCTTTTATCATTTTTGCTGCCCGTCGCTCTCAACCACCAAATCAGGAATATGATTAAATGCAATGCGCATCGGCGCGGAGCCTTGTTGCAAGGCTAGATGCGAGCCGCCGTAATAGACGGTATTGCTGCCGTAGCGCAAATTGAGTTTATCCACCGCAGCGTTCAATTTGTCATGCGACTTGAGTTCGTCGAACAGCGAGGCGCTTTGGTATTTTTTTTCGTTGAGGCCGGTGAAGGTGATACCGACGGCGAGCGGCGTGCCGCGCATTTTATTGCGCCGTTGCCAGAGCGCATCGAGGGCGTTGATGAGATGTAAAGTATCGTCGGTCGCATCGAGATTGGCGACATCTTCCCAGCATTGGCCGTTGGTGTATTTGATTACTGCGTGTATGCAACTCGTGGTGTAGCTGTAAGCGCGCAGACGCATGGCAGCTTTTTGCAGCATTTTATTCAGCACAGAAAATGCGGTGAGTTCGCTGCGCATGTCGGGCGACAAGACATGCGAATGACCGACGCTGGCTTTTTGTGTCGGCGGCGTGAAGACAATTTCTCCGCGCAATTTCTCATACATACGCTCGCCTTCGATGCCGCCCCAGGCTTTATACAATTCGTGTTTGGTCGAAGCGCACAGTTGTTCGACGGTTTCGATGCCGGATTTATTCAAGCGCACTTCCATCATGCGCCCTACTCCACATAAGTCGCGCAATTTCAAGCGATGTAAACACTGCGGCAAATCTTCCTGCTCGATCACGATCAAGCCATTGGGCTTTTGCATGTCGGTCGCGGTTTTGGCGAGAAAAGGATTTGGCGCGATACCGACCGAGCAACGCATCTGGTCGCCGGCTTTGTCGGCGATGGTTTGTTTGATTTTGTGCGCCAGGGCGATGGCTTTATCACGTTGCATCTGAGTGCCGGTAAGCTCGCATTGCATTTCGTCGATCGAGTTGACGCGCTCAACCGGCGTGCAGGACTCGACCAGTTCAATTAATTTGTGATGCATCTCGACATACACCGCCGGTCGCGCTTCGACGAAGATCATGTCTTTGCACATTTTTTTCGCGTCAGCGACGATGGTGCCAGTTTTGACGCCGAATTTTTTCGCCTCGTAGCTGGCGGCGATACAGCACGTGGTGTCGGCCATTACGGGCAGAATACCGATGGGTTTGCCGCGTAATTCCGGGCGTAACTGTTGCTCTACTGACGCGAAGTAGGAATTGAAATCGACATATAAGGAGCGTAGTGCCATGTTGGAAGATTTTTCGCTTTCAGTTTTAAGGTTAAGAGGGGGCAGTTTGCACCCTTTTAAATCCCCCTTAATCCCCCTTTTTCTAAGGGGGAGACTTTCTTTCTTTGAATGCGGGTCTGTTGTCGCATTTACCAATGGCGGTGCATCATTCCCCCCTTTGCAAAAAGGGGCGGTAGGGGAGATTTTGGCTGGTTGATTCAAACGCTTAAATCCCCCTCAATCCCCCTCAATCCCCCTTTTTCTAAGGGGGAGGTTTTACTTTTTTTCAGAGGTTCGCCTCTAAAAATTCATTTTTCCAACACGACAAATGCCACCGCCACATCGCGCTCATCGCTGATAGAAATATGCGAGCGCGTAATGCCTTGCGCTTGCATGAACTTCGCCAGCGCGGGCGCGGCGTCGATCTGCGGTTTACCGCGTGCGTCGTGGCCGATAGCGATGTTAGGCCAACGCACCGGACTGACCAAGCCGGTTCCCAATGCTTTACTTAACGCTTCTTTCGCGGCGAAACGGCGTGCCAAATAATTCGCCGGCTTTTTATTGCGCTTGAACGCAGCCCACTCAGCTTCAGCCAGAATATGTTTGGCGAAGCGATCGCCGTGCCGCTCTAGCGCGACGCGAATGCGCTCGACTGAACACACATCGGTGCCGATGCCGACAATCAATTTAAACTCCTGCTGCTTGCACGATTAGCGCTTTCATTTCGCGCACGGCGTTTTCCCAGCCGACAAACAAGGCTTGCGCGACGATAGCGTGACCGATATTCAATTCGCTAATACCATTTAACGCGGCTATTTTTTTTACATTATGGATGTTCAAACCGTGGCCTGCATTGACTCGGAAGCCTAATTGTTGCCCATATGTAACCATTTGTTTTATTTGAATAAATTCTGCATCCTGCGCAGCCGGCGTGTCGGCGTCAGCGTAATGGCCGGTATGAATTTCGATCACCGGTGCCCCTGCTGCTTGGGCCGCATCCAGTTGCGCTTTACCCGGCCCGATGAACAGCGACACGCGAATGCCGGCGTCGGTTAATTTTTTTGTCGCGGCTTTCACCCGCTCAAAATTTTGCACCACATCGAGGCCGCCTTCGGTGGTGCGCTCTTCGCGCCGCTCCGGCACGATGCACACATCATGCGGTTTGGTTTTAATCGCAATCGCGATCATTTCATCGGTTAGCGCGCATTCGAGGTTCATCCGGGTTTGCAACACCTCACGCAAAATTTCCAGATCGCGATCTTGAATATGCCGACGGTCTTCGCGCAAATGTAAAGTGATCAAATCTGCGCCGGCAAATTCCGCCAGCAACGCGGCTTGCACCGGGCTGGGGTAACGCGTGCCGCGCGCCTGACGTAGTGTGGCAATGTGATCAATATTGACGCCGAGTTGAATCATGTTATTTTTCCAAAAATTAAAGTTGTTGCAAATCGCGCATAAGTTGGCGCGTATTCAATTCTTCGCCGCCGAGATGATGGCCGATGACCATGCGCATCAGTTGCTTCGACTGCGAAACAGTTTGTAAGTGCGAATAATCGTCGTTGGCCATGTCGAGCAAAGTCTTGCCGCTTAATTTTAATCCATTCACGTTCGAGGCGATGGCGATGCCGTTCGACGCAAGCGGCCCACGCTCAGGAAAATAATCATAGCTGCGCTCCGGGTCTATCGCCTCGCCGTTTTTGGCTTCTCGCTCCAGCATTAAGCCGTAGCCTAGCTCGCGTAGCAAATGGACTTCAAAGCCACGCAATTGAATCGCATAAGCACGCATCGCATCTGGCGCAGTCGGGCTGATGCTGCGTAATGCCAATAAAGTCTGTTGATAATAATCAAATAACTCTTCATGTGCGTCATCGCGCTGCATGAAACGCATGAGCAATTCATTTAAATAAAATCCGCATAGCAATCCCGTGCCGGCGAGTTGCGGTTGGACTGCCTGCCATTCCACTTTATGTAAAGTGCGCAACTCGCTTTTGCCGAACCAGGAAAAATCCATTGGCTGAAATGACATGAGCAAACCGCGCACCGCCGACTTGGGCCGCCGCGCGCCGCGCGCCACGAGCGCAACGCGGCCATGATTGCGGGCGAATAATTCAACAATCAAACTGGTTTCACGAAACGCGTAGTTGTGCAAAACCAGCGCGGGTTCGGCTTCAATGCGTTGAGAGTTAGGCGGGGCCATGACAGAATCTTACCGGGCTTCTACAATGAACAGAAATTAGTCTAATAATTAGAATTTTAGTCCTTATTGCCGGTTTTACCTAGCGCGGGCGATTGTCTTGCTTGAGTTATAATTAGTCCTCAGGCATCCTCTGCTGAGCCATAAAAACCGACTATTCACAACAGGGTTTGTTCAATGTATTTGATTCTGCTCAGCCTGAACATATTTCTTATTCTGATTAATCTCGCCGGCCTCGCCACGCTGCTATCGCGCTGGATACCGCATTACGCCCTGGCCAAAGCGGTTGGCCTAGTTTCTTTCTGCTTGGGATTATTTTTTGTTGAACATTTTTTTGGTCTGGGCAAACTTACCTGGCTCTGGCCTATTGCGACGGGCATTTCGCTTTATCGGATCTATCTGCAAAAATCACACTGGAAAAAATTTTACACAGCAGAAATCGTGTTTGTTGCCGGCTTTTTCTACGCCTTACTTTGGCGCGGCGCCTTCCCGGATATTTATCCGAGCAGCGAACGCGTTACCGATTTATATTTCATCACCAATTACCTGCCCGGCTCGAAATTGCCGCCAATGGATTATTGGCTACCGCCGCTGCAGTTTAATTTTTACTATGGGTTTCAGCACTATGCAGCGGCGTTAATGGCACGCATTTTCGGCCTCGACGGCGGCACTGCCTACAATTTAGGCTACGCCGTGATCGTCGCTTTCACGGTCAGTTGCGCCTGGTTTTTTATCTCCCGGTTTTGTCACAAGCCCGCGACAAAGATGTTGCTGATTCTGGCGTTTGTGGTGGGCGGCACAGGTGTTTCGCCGCTCGTGCATTTTGTTTTTGATGAACAACGGCTGGGACATCGCGTGGACCTGTGGGCCAGCATGCGCTTTGCTGGATCCTACGATGCCTATTTAAATACCTCCTTGGCGAATACGCTGTTCCCCAAACCGGCGCCTGTGCCGGGCTTCGAAGCGCGTGATTTGCCGACAGAAAACTTCGGCTATCAATTTTTTATCGGTGATTATCATCCGGCATTGGGCAGCTATTTCCTGCTGATGCTCACGCTGGCGTTGTTCGCCAGCCTTGAGCCACTGGCGCAAAAAATTCAGCCCAGCAAAAAAGACGCCCCGCCGCCCGATCATGCGCCGCTTTATTTTGCACTCGGCCTTACGTTGCCTTTAATGATGATTACTAACACCTGGATCTTCCCTCTCCAAGGATTGCTGTTGTTAAGCTGGGGAATCTATCGCTACCATGCCGCCATAATCACCGACTGGCGCCTGCTGGCGGGGGGTGTCATCGCTGGGTTTTTACTCATCTTCCCTTTCTTGACCGACTTCGCCGCCCAAGCGCAAAACACACCGATTCGCTGGGTCGAATGGCAGGACCATACGCCATGGCAACACTTCTTAGCGTTATTTTGGCCCTTACTCATCTTGTTTGGCTTAGGCATGCTGCAAAGACAAACCCGGCATCTGGTTTTCTGCCTGGCCTTGACGCTAGGTGTCATGCTGTTTTTATCGGAATTTATTTTCGTCGATGACCCGAGCGGCGGAAAATTCGTGCGCACTAATACGACGATGAAATGGTGGGGATGGATCTATGCATTAGGCGTCGTCGGTGTGGGAACATTGAATATGGCCTCAAGTAAAAAGGCCATACGCTACACCACGGCCGGCGTGCTCCTCCTACTCTGCACTTACAGCTTTGATTTGGCGCGTGACTGGTTTCTCACGGGCAAAATGAGCGCGGCAAAACTCCATGGTCATGAGTGGCTGACGCGCGATGGCACGCTGCGCGACATGATTCGATATCTGCGCGCCGCGCCCGATGGCATCGTGCTGGAAAGCAGCGAGCGCGGGTCGTATAGCAACTCCACCACCATCGCCTTATTTTCTGCCAAGCCGTCGATGCAAGGCTGGGCGGACCATGTGGTCACCTGGCGCGGCTCATCGGCGCATGCACGTGCACAACAAGAAGAGCAGCGCAAATTTTATGCGGGCGAAAAAGCCGATGCCCTCAGTTGGCTGCAACAAAACCGCGTGCGTTATGTGGTCTGGGGCGGCAGCGACGATGCGAAAAAACCCGAAGCGCGTGAACAAGTTCAAAATCAAATCAGCAGCCAGTATCAATGGAAAAGCTTTTACGAAAGCGGCAACGTGCGCGTGGGCTTATGGATCCTGAAGTAAAATCCTTGCCACCGATGGCGAAGCAGTTTCTTAAATACGCCAGTGTTGGCGCTGTCGGCACCACCGGCCATTACGCGGTTTATGTTCCGCTGGTCAATCTTGGGCTTAGCGTCGTTTTATCCAGCATGGCCGGTTTTGTGGTTGGCGCGCTGATTAACTACTGGTTAAATTATCATTACACGTTCAAAAGTGACCGGCCGCACCATCAAGCGGTCGTTCGATTTTTGTCCGTCGCGCTGGTTGGTTTGGCGCTGAACACGGTGTTTGTTTTTATGCTGGACCGGATGCAGTGGCATTATCTGTTAGCCCAAGCCGGCGCTACCATGCTGGTGCTGGTATGGAATTTTAGCGCTAACCGGTATTGGACTTTTCGCGGAGATTGAAATATGGACGCAACGCAAATGCTATCGGTGATTGTTCCCGCTTATAACGAAGCCGAGGCGCTGCCAGAATTCCATCGTCGGCTGTCGGCTGTTTTCGCCAAACTCGATCTAAGCTGCGAAGTCATTTACGTCAACGATGGCAGCGGCGATGACACGCAAAAAATTATTGATCACTTATGCACGGAAGACCCACATGCAGCAAGCATAGAACTTAGCCGCAACTTCGGCAAAGAAGCCGCGATGACAGCGGGCCTGGATTACGCGCAGGGCGATGCGGTGGTCATCATCGATGCGGACTTGCAGGACCCGCCCGAACTGATCACGCAGTTGATCGCCCAATGGCGTGCCGGCTATGACGTGGTGTACGCCCGCCGCACCTCGCGTAGCGGCGAAACCTGGTTGAAAAAAACCACGGCGGCGGCGTTTTATCGTTTGATTCGACGCGTAAGCCGGGTGCAGATTCCTGCTGACACCGGCGATTTTCGTTTGATGAATCGGCGCGCAGTGGACTCGCTATTGCAGTTACGCGAACAGCATCGTTTTATGAAAGGCTTGTTTGCCTGGGTCGGCTATAAACAAATCGCCGTGGATTATGAACGTGACCCGCGCATCGCCGGTGAAACCAAATTTAATTATTGGAAGCTGTGGAATTTCGCGCTGGAAGGCATCACCTCATTTACCATCGCGCCGCTGAAAATTGCCACTTACGTCGGCCTGACAACAGCTTTGGTCGCGTTGCTCTATGCGATTTTCATTATTTATAAAACGATATTTTTTGGCGATGCGGTCCGCGGCTACCCGTCCCTGATGGTGTCGGTATTATTTCTTGGCGGCCTGCAGTTATTTTTCATCGGCGTGATTGGCGAATACGTCGGACGTATTTACGATGAAACCAAGCAACGTCCGCTGTATGTGGTGCAGAATTACAAGCCGCCCAAAACTGGCACATTAAAGGTCGTGCCTCACTCCGCGCCACAGTCGACCCGAAGCATTTCGTAACCCAATATTAGTCGTAACCGAGGCGTTTCAACGTCCGCTCGTCGTCGGCCCAACCACTTTTCACTTTAACGTGTAGCTCTAAATAAACCGGCCCGCCGAACAGTTTTTCCATATCCTTTCGCGCATCGGTGCCGATGATTTTGAGTTTCGCGCCCTTCTCGCCAATTACGATGGCTTTTTGATTCGCCTTATCGACCAGAATCGACGCAAAAATTCTGCGTAAATTGCCCAGCACTTCAAATTTTTCTATTTCAACACTGATCGAATATGGCAGCTCTTCACCGAGCAAGCGAAATAGTTTTTCGCGCACAAATTCACTCGCGAGAAAACGTTCGTTACGATCGGTGATCTCATCTTCGCCGAACATCGCGGGATTTTCCGGCAAGTGCGGCGCGATAGCTTCGAGCAAGGTGTCGAGTTGCGTACCTTGCTTGGCGCTGACCGGCACCAGCGCGGCGAAGGCAAACTCCTTACTCACATCGTCCATAAAGGGAAGCAATTCGCCTTTATCTTTTTCGCGATCGATTTTGTTCATCACCAGCAGCACGGGGCGATTTGTCGGCAAGAGCGCAATCAGCTTGCGATCTGCGTCGCTGAATTTCAATGCTTCAATCACAAACAACACCACATCAGTTTGCGCCAAACTTTGCACCACGCTACGGTTCATGGTTTTATTCAAAGCATTAACGTGTTGCGTCTGGAAACCCGGCGTATCGACAAACACAAATTGCGTCTGCGGCTGCGTCACTATGCCGGTAACACGATGCCGTGTTGTCTGCGCTTTGCGCGAGGTGATGCTGATTTTTTGGCCTACCAGGGCGTTCAGCAAGGTGGACTTGCCGACGTTGGGTTTGCCTACGATGGCAATCAGGCCGCAGCGCTGGGGGCCTTGGGCGGAAGCTGTGGCAAGGCCTGCCTGCGCCTCTGCGGTGTCGGCTTGACCATCTTGCGCACCCTCGGCACCTGCGGTGGCAATGGCATCAGCCGCTTTCACCGTTTTGGTTTTTTTGAAAAAGTTGTCAATCTCTGAGGTGTCTACGGCGGGTGCGGCGGCTACTTTGGGAGTGGCTACTTTGGGAGCAGCTACTTTGGCAGCGGCTGGTTTGGCTGCGGACTTGGCGGCAGCCTTAGGCGCTGGCGCGAGCGAAGTTGCGGTTGCGGTTGCGGTTGCGGTTGCGGTTTTAGCCACTCTCGCGGTTTTCAATGCACCAGCCTCAGGAGTTTTAGCAAGCTTGGGGGCCGAGGTTTTCGGTTTGGGTGAAGTAGCCATGGCGTTATGATAGTTGGGTCAACAAATAAAAAGTCGGTGAGTGGCTCAAGTGCCTAGCAGTCAGACACGGCCCATCGATGCAGGAGTGTCCGTTCAGACTGGGCCTGTCGAAGTCATCGTGAGCCCTTCGACAAGCTCAGGACAAACGGGCGATACAAGCTCAGAGTGAACGGGTGATATTCGCTCAAGGTGAAACTGTGATGCGCCATGGGGCCCCAAGCAATATTAAGCGCCATTAAGCCGCTTTACGCAAACTCACCAGCAGCGCCGTCGCCGCTGCCTGCTCAGCCGCGCGGCGCGAACCGCCCAGGCCGCGCTCGCTGCGGCCCAGCTCGGTGATCAGGCATTCGACCTCAAAAGTCTGTTTGTGCGCTGCGCCAGTGGTGCCCACTACGGTGTAAGCAGGCAGGTTCATTTTGCGGCCTTGCAGCCACTCTTGCAGCTCGGTTTTGGCATCTTTAGCGGCCGCTTCCATTTGCGGGTTGATCTGCACCTTCTCGTACAGGCGGCGCACTAAAGCGGCGGCTACTTCAAAGCCTGCGTCTATGTACACCGCGCCAATCAAGGCCTCCAGCGCATCGGCCAAGATAGAGGGGCGTTTGGCCCCGCCAGAGCGCAGCTCGCCCTCGCCCAGGCGAATCATGCCCGGGAGGCCCAGCTCCAACGCAAGCTGGTGCAAAGTTTCCTGTTTGACTAGGTTGGCGCGTACGCGAGACAGCTCGCCTTCGGGCAATGTTTCCAGCGCCTGATAGAGCAGGCCTGAGACGGCCAGGTTCAGCACCGAGTCGCCTAAAAACTCCAGGCGCTCGTTATGGTCCGCGCTAAAGCTGCGGTGGGTAAGCGCTTGGGCCAGCAGCTTGGCGCTGGTGAACTGGTGCCCAATACGCTGCTGGAGCGCACTGTGCGAGTTGGTTGATGGGCTGTCCAAGCGACTGTGTTCCGAAGGTTAATGGAGATTACTTGGCAGTGGTGCCAGCATATTTGAGCAGCAGATACGCCGGACCACCCAAATGGATTTCTTTGTTGTAGGCAAAGGCCACCACCACTTTGTCGCCCACTTTGCTGATGTCCAGATCTTTGGCGGTCACGGCTTTGAAGTCATCAATGGCAGCGGCGCTGTCAAACACACGGCGCACATCGGCGGGAGTAGCGCCTTCATTGGCTGCTTTATGGGCGGCTTTTCTAATCGCTTGAAACTCAATCACGGTAGGGGCTACCTGCGCGCCCACTACACCGGCAAACGCCAGCACAATGCCCACAAACAAAATGCCCATAAACGAGATACCACGTTGCTTAGATTTCATAGTTCCATCCTGATGTAAATTATTGAAACGCGCCAATGCGTTTGAGGTTTCCAAAATTCATCCATACAAAAAAGGCTTTGCCGACAATATTTTGCTCGGGCACAAATCCCCAGTAGCGCGAATCGAGTGAATTGTCGCGGTTGTCGCCCATCATAAAGTAGTGGCCCTCAGGCACTTTGCACACCACGCCTTCGGCGCTGTAGCGGCAATTTTCTTTGAAGGCAAACGGATCGGTACCGG
>JAYVJD010000156.1:0-10990 GCA_043769625.1 Pseudomonadota bacterium
CGAACGGAATTGCGTTTGTGAAGTGAGGTTTTGCAATTGATCGATGGTCGCATCAGCAAATGCGGTAGATGATGCGACGAGGGCTGCGAGGCCGAGAAAAATTTTATGCATGATGATTCCTCAATTAAAAATTCAAATGACAGTATGCCTCAGCCATGATCGATTGGGCAGCAAAAAAATGCTTCAGTTCCAGCATTATAAGTATATGATTATATTAAACTATTTGTAATAAGCGAGATGCGCTTACAGGCTATCTAACGCGCGAATTTAGATTTCGTTTCAACCAATAAAAAGCCCGCCGACGAATCGGCGGGCTGAATATTTTTTTGCAGCAGAAATAACTTAGCTGATTTGCTTAAACGCGGCGAGGAATTTTTCGCGTCGTGCATTGAGTTCTTTGGGCAAATGATCGGCCAGCATCTCGAACAATACTTTGTGCGAATCCAATTCCAAATCCCACTCATCATCGCTGATCGACATGATGTGATCGAAATCGTGTTCGCTGAATTGAATGCCGTTCCAATCCAGATCGCTGAAGGTCGGGTGCAGGCCGAGCGGCGATTGCACGCCAGACGCCGTGCCTTCGCAACGCTCGATGATCCACTTCAACACGCGCGCATTGTCGCCGAAGCCGGGCCAGATGAATTTGCCATTGGCGTCGGTGCGGAACCAATTTACGCCGAAAATTTTCGGTGGGTGCGCTAATTTTTTGCCGATGTCGAGCCAGTGATTAAAATAATCCGCCATGTTGTAACCGGCGAACGGCAGCATCGCAAACGGATCGCGGCGCACGATACCTTGTTGTCCGGCGGCGGCGGCGGTGGTCTCGCTGCCCATGGTCGCAGCGAGATAGACGCCGTCTTGCCATGTTGCGGTTTCGGTGATCAACGGCACGGTATTGCTGCGACGACCGCCGAAAATAAACGCGCTGATCGGCACGCCGGCCGGGTTGTCCCAATCGGCATCGAGCGACGGACATTGCGTCGCGGGCGCGGTGAAGCGCGCGTTCGGATGCGCCGCTTTGCGCCCGCTCGCGGGGGTCCATTTGTGGCCTTGCCAGTCGGTCAGATGTTCGGGCGCGGTTTTCGTCATGCCTTCCCACCACACGTCGCCGTCATCGGTCAGCGCGACGTTAGTGAAAATCACGTTTTCATGCAGCGTGTTCATCGCATTCGGATTCGATTGCATCGAGGTGCCCGGCGCGACGCCGAAGTAGCCAGCCTCAGGATTGATGGCGTACAAGCGGCCATCGTTGCCCGGCTTGATCCACGCGATGTCGTCGCCGATGGTGGAAATTTTCCAGCCGTTCATTTCTTTCGGCGGAATCAACATAGCGAAATTGGTTTTGCCGCACGCGCTAGGGAAGGCCGCGGCGACGTAGGATTTTTTGCCGGCTGGCGAGGTCACGCCGAGAACCAGCATATGTTCTGCCAACCAGCCTTGATCGCGGCCCATGGTCGAGGCGATGCGCAGCGCAAAACATTTTTTGCCCAGCAGCGCGTTGCCGCCGTAACCGGATCCGTAGGACCAAATCTCCCGCGTCTCGGGGAAATGCACGATGTATTTATGTTCTTTATTGCACGGCCAGGCGACATCTTTTTCGCCCGCTTTGAGCGGCGCGCCGACCGTGTGCATCGCCGGAACAAATGGTCCGTCGGTGCCGAGCACGTCTAACACTGCCTTGCCCATGCGCGTCATGATTTTCATATTGACGGCGACATACGGCGAATCGGAAATTTCCACGCCGATGTGCGCGATGTGCGAACCAAGCGGGCCCATGCTGAACGGCACGACGTACATGGTGCGACCGAGCATGCAGCCGTCGAACAATTTATTCAACGTGTTGCGCATTTCCGTCGGCTCGGTCCAATTGTTGGTTGGGCCGGCGTCGTCTTTATTCTGGCTGCAAATAAACGTGCGGTCTTCGACGCGCGCCACGTCGGTGGGGTCGGATAAGGCGAGGTAGGAATTTTTGCGTTTAGCTGGGTTGAGTTTAATCATGGTGCCGGCGGCGACCATTTCTGCGCACAGCCGGTCGTATTCCAGTTGCGATCCGTCGCACCAATAAATGACATTCGGTTTGCACAACACAGCCATGTCTTGCACCCATTGCAGCAGCTTGGCGTGCTTAACGTAAGAAGGCGGGGCCCATTGGGGATGGGTTTGGAGTAAGGCTTGGTTCATAGCGGCATCCTGATACTTAAAATATATACGATAAATGAAAAAAAGTATTTCACATTATGAAACGGTAATTCTCATTATGACATGCCCCGTCTTTCGATACACTTTCTAAGCATGGGGGATGATGCGACTTTGGGCGCGGGTTTAACCTTATATTGCACCATCTGTATGCTTGATTTCGGTTTGTCCGTGCGCGCAAGTTGATATATCATTAGACATTCCACTGTTGGCTTTTCCCATGACTAAGTATATTTTTGTAACCGGTGGCGTCGTGTCCTCACTGGGCAAGGGAATCGCCGCCGCATCCCTCGCCGCAATCCTCGAATCGCGCAAAATAAAAGTCACCATGCTCAAGCTGGACCCCTACATTAACGTGGATCCCGGCACTATGAGCCCATTTCAACATGGCGAAGTGTTCGTCACCGAAGACGGCGCTGAAACCGACTTGGATTTAGGCCACTACGAGCGTTTTATTCGCGCCAAAATGTCCCGCCGCAATAATTTCACCACCGGCCAGATTTACGAAAACGTGATTAAGCGCGAGCGCCGTGGCGATTATCTCGGCGGCACAGTGCAGGTCATTCCACACATTACTGACGAAATAAAACGCAATATCAAAGCCGGCGCAGGCGAGGCTGATGTCGCCATTGTCGAAATCGGCGGCACCGTCGGCGATATCGAATCGCTGCCGTTCCTCGAAGCGATTCGGCAAATGGGCTTTGAGAACGGGCGCAATAATTCTTGCTATATTCATTTGACGCTGGTGCCGTATTTACCCGCGGCCGGCGAAATTAAAACGAAACCGACGCAACACTCGGTCAAAGAATTACGCGAGATCGGCATTCAGCCCGACGTATTGTTACTCCGCGCCGATCGTCCCGTGCCGGATGACGAGCGACGCAAAATCGCTTTATTCACCAATGTGCAAATCGAAGCGGTGATTTCCGCTTACGACACCGATTGTATTTACAAAATCCCCGGCATTTTGCACGACCAAATGCTGGATGAAATTGTCTGCCACAAACTCGGCATTATTGCGCCCGCCGCCGATTTATCCTCATGGAAAAAACTGGTGTTTGCGCTCGAACATCCGGCGCAGGAAGTCAATATCGCCATGGTCGGCAAATATGTTGATCTGACTGAATCGTATAAATCGCTGACCGAAGCGCTGACCCACGCGGGCATGCACACCAGCACCAAGGTCAATATCCATTACCTCGACTCGGAAACCATCGAGCGTGACGGTGCCGGAACCTTGGCCAGCATGGATGCGATTCTGGTGCCCGGCGGTTTCGGCAAGCGCGGTGTTGAGGGCAAAATAGCGGCGATTCAATTTGCGCGCGAGTACAAAATTCCTTATCTCGGCATTTGCCTCGGCATGCAGCTCGCGGTGATTGAATACGCACGTCATGTCGCCGGTTTGGAAAATGCTAACAGCACAGAGTTCGATGCCGATACACAGAACCCCGTCGTCGCGCTGATTACCGAATGGCAAAACCGCGACGGCAAAGTCGAGCAACGCGATGTCAACTCGAATATGGGCGGCACTATGCGCCTCGGCGCTCAGCCGTGCGCGGTCGAGCCGGATACGCTGGCCTATCGCATCTACGCCAAGACCGAAGTCAGCGAGCGTCATCGTCATCGCTACGAAGTGAACAATCATTATTTGCCTCGCCTGGAGAAAGCCGGCCTCAAAGTCAGCGCGTTGACCACCGCAGAAAAATTATGCGAAATGGTCGAGCTAAAAGATCATCCATGGTTTTTCGGTTGCCAGTTCCATCCGGAATTTTCTTCCACCCCGCGTGATGGGCACCCCTTATTTATTTCCTACATCGAAGCCGCCGTGGCACATGCGCATCAGCGTGCTGACACGCATTCCGCGCCGGTCAAAATCGGCGCACCAAATTAAGAAATCACTATGAAACTTTGTCACTTTGAAGCCGGACTCGATAAACCTTTATTCTTGATCGCCGGCCCGTGTGTCATCGAATCGCGCCAAATGGCGCTAGACACCGCCGGTCAACTGAAAGAAATTTGCGCGGCCTTAGGCATTCCGTTTATTTACAAATCGTCTTACGACAAAGCCAATCGCAGCTCAGGCAAATCGTTTCGCGGCCTGGGCATTGACGAAGGCCTGAACATCCTGGCCGAGGTAAAAAAACAAATCGGCGTGCCGGTGTTGACCGACATTCATTCGATTGATGACATCGAGCAAGTGGCGAGCGTAGTCGATGTATTACAAACGCCCGCGTTCCTGTGTCGCCAAACCGATTTCATTCACGCTGTCGCCAAATCGGGCAAGCCGGTGAATATTAAAAAAGGCCAATTCCTCGCGCCGGGCGATATGAAAAACGTCGTCGATAAAGCGCGCGAAGCCAGCGGCAGCGCCAGCATTATGGTGTGTGAGCGCGGCGTGAGTTTTGGTTACAATAATTTAGTTTCCGACATGCGTTCGCTGGCGATCATGCGCGAGACGAATTGCCCGGTCGTGTTCGACGCGACCCATTCGGTGCAATTGCCCGGTGGCCAAGGTGATCGCAGCGGGGGGCAGCGCGAACACGTTCCCGTCCTCGCGCGCGCAGCCGTAGCCGTCGGCATTGCCGGAATATTTATGGAGACGCATCCCGATCCATCGAAAGCGATGTCAGATGGCCCTAACGCCTGGCCGCTTCCTTTGATGAAAAATTTGCTCGCCACATTGAAAGAAATCGACACGATGGTGAAGCGCCACGGATTTGCCGAGGCGAATTTGTGATTCATCATATCGTGCTGTTCAAATTGAAAAGCGGTATTGATAAAAATAGTGAAGCAGTGAAGCAAGCCATCGCCGCGATGAAAGTATTACCAGCGCAGGTGCCGCAGATACGCCAATGGACCAGCGGTGAAAATTTTACACAGCGATCGGTCGCTTATGATTTCGGTTTGTATTCGACCTTTGATAACGAAACTGATCTTGCTGCTTACGCGACGCACCCAGAGCATGTCAAAGTCATAGCCATGTGGCGCGCGATTAGTGACTGGAATATTTGCGATTTTACCGATTAAAGCATTGCTAAAAAACTCAATTAAATCAATTAGTTAAGGAATAATAAACATGAGCGCCATTGTCGATATTATTGCCCGCGAAATTCTTGATTCACGCGGCAATCCTACGGTTGAAGCCGACGTTTTATTGGAGTCCGGCGTGATGGGCCGTGCGGCTGTGCCGTCCGGTGCATCGACCGGTTCGCGCGAAGCCATTGAATTGCGCGATGGTGACAAACAACGTTATTTCGGCAAAGGCGTATTGAAAGCGGTCGAACATGTAAACACGGAAATTTGCGAAGCGCTGATCGGCCTCGACGCGAGCGAACAAGCGCATCTCGACGGCATCATGATTGACCTCGACGGCACCGACAACAAAGCGCGCCTCGGCGCCAATGCGATACTTGCCGTGTCACTCGCTATTGCCAAAGCCGCTGCCGAAGAAAGCCATTTGCCCTTGTACCGTTACCTCGGCGGTTCCGCCGGCATGCAATTGCCGGTGCCGATGATGAACGTGATCAACGGCGGCGCGCACGCTAACAACGGCCTCGACATGCAGGAATTCATGATCATCCCGGTCGGCGCAAAAAGTTTCCGCGAAGCCTTGCGTTGTGGCGCTGAAGTGTTTCACACCCTGAAAAAAATCATCGACAAGCAAGGCATGTCCACCAGCGTGGGCGACGAGGGCGGCTTCGCGCCTAACCTGCCGAATAATGAGGCAGCGTTAAAATTGGTCATGCAGGCGATCGAACAAGCCGGTTACATGCCCGGCACCGATGTCGCCATTGGCCTCGATTGCGCCGGTTCGGAATTTTTCAAGAATGGAAAATACGAATTACACGCGGATAAATTGTCACTGACGAGCAAAGAGTTCACCGACTACCTCGCCACCTGGGTGGATAAATATCCGATCATCTCCATCGAAGACGGCATGGGTGAACAAGATTGGGACGGATGGAAAATCCTCACCCAAAAACTCGGCAAGAATGTGCAAATCGTCGGCGACGATGTGTTCGTTACCAACACCAAAATTTTGCGCGAAGGCATCAAGCAAGGCATCGCCAATTCCATCTTGATCAAAATCAACCAAATCGGCACACTGACTGAAACTTTCGCCGCCATCGAAATGGCCAAACGCGCCGGTTATACCTCAGTCATCTCACATCGTTCAGGTGAAACCGAAGATAGCGCCATCGCTGACATCGCCGTCGGCTCCAACGCACTGCAAATCAAAACCGGCTCGCTATCGCGCTCTGATCGTATGGCGAAATATAATCAATTGTTGCGCATCGAAGAAGAATTGGGTGACGTGAATACCTACCCTGGCCGCGACGCGTTCTATCAATTACGCTAAGTCACATGGCTACGTTCGATCCATGCGCTACCTGACACTCACCCTGGTGGCGCTGATTCTCCTCTTGCAATACCCACTCTGGCTCGGCAAAGGCAGTTGGTTGCGCGTGTGGAAAGTCGATGCCGAATTGACCGAACAAAAAGCCATCAACAAAAAACTCCAAGCACGCAACAACGGCCTCGACGCCGAAGTGCGCGACCTCAAACAAGGCTACGAAGCCATCGAAGAACGCGCACGCTCCGAGCTAGGTATGGTCAAGCCGGATGAAATATTCTTTCAAGTAGTCGAACCATCAGCGACGTTGCCTGCGCCTAGTAAACAGAAATAAAGTGTAGCGTGCGCCATGCGCACGATGAGCGTTCATGCGTGCTACGCCGCGCTATGCTCGAACCGACATTTTCGTGCGCAATGCGCACGCTACGGGTTGGCTCTTTGCCGCCTTGACGAAGAAAGTTTGAGATGGAATGGGTGAAAATGCAAGTAACCAATAGCGGAACCAACACAACGAGCACACACGCACGTCCCCTCCCTTTCAAGGCGAGGGCTAGGGTGGCGATGGGTAGAATTACATCAGCGAATAAACAATAAATCGCAACGCGCACGCTTTGTTCTTCCCTTTCAAGGGGAGGGTTAGGGTGGTGATGGGTTTGTACCTAGCCTGCTACTGATGTGGTTTGAATAACTTTGCCGGGGGTAGCCCGGCGGCTTTCACTTTTTTGCTTCGCCAAAAAAGTAACTAAAAAAGACGAGCCCGCCGCACTGCTTTTTTGTTTTGTTGTCGCTGATATTTTCGTGGTGAATCGGGCGGCGAGAAAACTCGCTCTTACCTTCAATCGAAATCTGAAACATCGCGTAGCTCAAACAGGTTTTCGCCGACGGCCCCGATCCACCACGAAAATATCAGCGGCGCAGATGGGTGAGCAACCCTCTCTCTTCGATTAAATAATGGGCCTGTCATTCTGAGCGATAGGTTCAGTAGGGTGCGCCGCGCGCACGCGTTGAAAGTTATCAGACATCTCGGAAGTTATTTACAGCCGCACGCGTGCCCACGGCGAACCCTACACAACCTTCCGAGCCGGCCGAAAGATTTCTTTGTTGTCATAAAAACTCTCAACCTCATTCGCATCACACCAACCCGGCACGCCCATGATCGGCAAGGGCGAAAAATCTTTCGCGCTTTTGACCTCGTGCATCAAGCGTGCGGACAGCAATTCATCCAATTGAGTCAATTGCGTATCCAATTGATTTAAATGAAAATTTTCACCAACCGAAAACACGCTCACCTTACCCGTCATGGCCGCATACGGCTGTAACGCTTTTTCATAAAGAGCATGGCCGAAAATATAAAAGCGCATATGCTTGAGCACATCTTCGCGACGTTGCCAGAATAAAGTTTTCCATTCATGTTGCAAAAGTATCTGCGCTAACTCGGGATCACTGCAAGCCACAATTACACCGCTCTCATCAAACAGCGTCATCGCGTCCTGCACCGCCGAGCGTGTCGCCTGCATGCCGTGAAGATTCTGCTGCTCAACATGCCGCGCATTAATCGCCGCCTTAGAGTTTGGAAACCGCATCCACACCAAGGCATTAAACAAGTCATGCCATGAGTCTTCGCGTGTTTGTACTTCGCCATGCAAATAAATTCTTGGTTCGTAGCGAGTAGTTGATTCGTCGTCTTCGACGATGGGTGGGACGAAGCGGATGGGTTTACCTGATGCTGCGACAACAGGATGCGGTAATTTTGTTAGCAGTTGGTTGTAGGCAGAAGAAGAAAAGATTTGCTTATGTAGGGAATCTATTTCGGACAATTGTTCTACCGATTGGTGTAATGGGTGAAATATTGTCGACGTGAGCATTCGTTCTAGTTTGCTGTCAAGCATGATATTGGTTTAGTGTTTAGTATCCGCAGATTATAGGCGAACCATAATGTAGAAGTATAAAATGACAGTAGTACAGCAAGACGAATTTTGGTATGTTCGAAACGAAAACAATAGGATTGTTTGTACTGACAGCCGTCGCAGAAATCATCGGCTGTTACTTGCCTTATCTTTGGCTGAGCCGAGGTCATAGCATTTGGCTGTTGCTACCCGCTGCACTGAGCCTCGCTGCATTTGTGTGGTTGCTGACCTTGCATCCATTTCCAGCAGGGCGGGTGTATGCGGCTTATGGTGGGGTGTATGTTGTTGTCGCGTTGGGTTGGTTGTGGGCGGTGGATGGAGTTCGTCCGACGAGTTGGGATGTGATCGGTTCGGTGTTGGCCTTGACGGGGATGGCGGTGATTATGTTTGCGCCGAGGCAGGGGTTGTAGGGTGCGCCGTGCGCACGCGTAATGCGCGAATGTCCGCCGCTGCTAGACCCATCCCCACCCCAACCCTCTCCTTGAAGGGGAGAGGATTTCTTGCCTGGTTCGCGCTGGTTTTTCGGTAAATAATTTCTGTGGATATTCGACTATTGATGTTAGCAGCATTAGGCGCGTAAGATTGTTGCTGCGCTGTTTCGCCGCGCTTATCAACCGAAAGGAGCTGCCATGAATACGATGGATATAGCCAACAAGATGGTGAATCTTTGCAAGCAGGGTAAGAATCATGAGGCGCTGAATACGCTTTTTTCTGACGATGTGGTGAGCGTCGAAGCAGGCGCGATGCCGGGTATGAGTCGTGAATCCAAAGGTCTCGCGGCGGTGAAGGCAAAGGGCGAGTGGTGGATGGCGAATCACGAGGTACATTCTGCCAATATTACTGGTCCGTGGCCGCATGACGATAAATTCATCGTCGGTTTTCAATACGATGTCACGAATAAACCGTCGAGTAAAAGAATGGAGTTGGATGAGGTCGGTTTATATACGGTCAAGAATGGAAAAATTGTGCGAGAAGAATTTTTCTATAGCATGGGCTAGTGGATTCATGGCCTCGAACTACAGTATCGATTTTTTTGAAACGCAGTTTCAACGACAGGCGCGTGAGCAGAGCTATCGACTCAATCCGTTTGAGGCCGATGTGTTGCCATATTTGTATGGACGCGTGCTCGACTATGGCTGCGGCATGGGTAACTTGGCGATTGAAGCGGCGAAGCGCGGTTGCTCGGTGGTCGCGCTTGATGCCAGTCCGTCGGCGATTGCGGATTTGAAACAGCGCGCATCATTTGAAGGTTTGCCGGTTGAAGCAGATGTGGCGGACTTGCGCGATTATCCGCTACAAGAAAATTATGACTCGATCGTGTCGATCGGCCTGCTGATGTTTTTCGATTGCGCTACGGCATTTAAGGCGCTGGCCCAATTGCAGGCGCGCGTGGCAGTCGGCGGCATCGCCGTTGTCAGTGTGCTGGTCGAAGGCACGACGTATCTGGATATGTTTGATGCAGACAATCATTGTTTGTTTCACCGTGCCGAAATGGAAGCACGTTTCTCCGGTTGGAAACTATTGAAATCAGAGTTTAAAAATTTCGACGCGCCGAATGGCAAAATAAAATCTTTCGCGACGGTAATTGCGCAGAAACCGGCCGCTTTACATGGCTAAATCTACCACAGGATCATTTTTACAACTAATTGATTATATTTAATTATTTATCTAATTGTTTGATTCAAACAACGCCGGTTTTAGCCGGCGTTTCTTATTTCTCGCACGTCGTAACAAGCGCATAATATTGCTGACGCTACAATCAATAGTACGCAATAAAATCGCGCGCATAGTGATTGGCTGAAATAACAAAAGGGAGAGCCTGTGACGCAGACCATTACGCTGCCGCTGTGGATATTTGCGCTTATGCTCGCGCTGGTGATCTTCGGCGCGTTGCAATGGATGTTGCTGCCGAGTATGCGCTGGTATTTTCGGCGCAAGGTGCGCGCTGTGATTGATGACATCAGCGTCAAGCTCAATATCGAAATTCCACAATTCAAACTTACTCGACGCCAAGGATTGATTGACCAACTGATGCTCGATTCGCGCGTGCTGGCCGCCGTCGATGAACATATCGCCGAGCATAAAGTTCCACGCAGTGTCGCGATGCAAAAGGTGAATCGCTATGCGCGAGAGATCGTGCCGGCGTTCAATGCCTATGTTTATTTTCGCTTGGGTTATTGGATCTCGAAAAACTTCGCGCGTTTTGTTTATCGCGTCCGGCTTGGCTATACCGACAGCGATGCCCTAGCGAAGGTGAATCCGAAATCGACTGTCGTGTTTGTGATGAATCATCGCAGCAATATGGACTACATTCTCGTGTCGTTTCTCACGGCCGAGCGCGTGGCGCTGAGTTACGCGGTGGGCGAGTGGGCGCGCATCTGGCCGTTGCAGGGTTTGATTCGCGCGATGGGGGCGTATTTTGTGCGGCGAAATTCCGGTGATCCTTTGTATCGCATGGTGTTGCAACGCTACGTGCAAATGGCGACGGAAGGTGGCGTGCCGCAAGCGCTGTACCCTGAAGGCGGTTTGA
>JAYVJD010000157.1:0-4180 GCA_043769625.1 Pseudomonadota bacterium
TCGCGTCCCCACGCCTCTCACGCGGCTGGTTTTTTTTCTCGCCATCAGCATCGCCATCATGATCGCCGATCATCGCTTGCATATGCTCGGCAGCATTCGTCAATCGCTGTCGGTGCTGGTATATCCGCTGCAACAAATCGCGCAAAGCCCGGTACGCTTTGTCAGTCGCGCGGCGAATTATTTCACCGACCAAACGCAACTGCAAAAAGAAAACGCCGATCTCAAACAAAAGTTGCTGGAACAATCTGCCGCTGCGCAATCGGCGCAATGGATTCAAGCCGAACACACGCAACTGCTGGCGCTGAATAATGCCAAAAGCCGTTATGCCGGCAAAGGCGAAATTGTCGAAGTGCTCTACACCGGACGCAATCCGTTCGCGCGCAAAATTATTGTCAACAAAGGCAGCAACGATAATATTCGCCAAGGCTTTGCCGTGATCGACGGCAAAGGCGTGGTCGGCCAAGTCACTGCCGTCAGCCCGTTTACCAGTGAAATTACCTTGCTCACCGAAAAAGGCCACGCGGTTCCGGTCGCTGTCGAGCGTAACGGCGTGCGCGCGATTGTGTTTGGCAATGGACGCGACGGCACGCTCGACTTGCCCTATCTGGCCGACCGCACCGATGTGCGCGAAGGCGATCTACTGGTCACCTCAGGCATCGACGGCACCTACCCGCCCGGCCTCGCCGTGGCAGCCGTCACGCAGATAGAACATAACTCGGCGCAAGTCTTCACCAAAATTACCTGCGCACCGGTCGCCGGCGTGGAAAGTCATAAATATTTGCTGGTGTTGCTGTCTGATGCGCAAGCCAATTATCCTAAGGCCGATCTGCCCCAATCCGACGCGGCCGGCAAAGATAAAACGCCGCGCAAAAAACGAGGCACGCGATGATTGCACCACTACGCTCGGCGCTGCCGCCCGACATGATGCAACAAACGCCGCGCGTGCGTTACGTGCTATTCACGCTGGCGCTGGCATTTTGCTTGAATGTGTTGCCGTGGGGCGGGCTGTGGTTGCAATTACGCCCGGACTTTTTGCTCATGGTATTGCTCTATTGGGCTATGCGTGAGCCGCGTATGGTCGGGCAACTGGCCGGCTTTTTCTGCGCGCTGGCGATGGACGTAGCCGACAGTGCCATTCTCGGCCAACACGTATTTGTCTATGCACTGGCGCTCTACGCCGCGTTTTCGCTGCGCCTGCGCATCTTGCGTTTTGCTTTGCCTGAGCAAGCCTTACATATGCTGATTATTTTTGTGTTGGGCAGCGCCATCACGGTGGTGCTCAACTTGTTGGTCGATGCCACTTTCCCCGGCTATATTTATTTTATGGGCGCGATCATCAGCGCCTTACTCTGGCCGACCACGGTGTGGCTGCTCGAATTGCCGGAAGCCCTGGCAGCGCAATCGGAAGTGCCTTGAGCCATGATGGAAGGCAGCGCACTTAAAAATCAGCAGCACGAACTTCACCGCTTCCGCGTGCGCTTGCTGGTCGCCAGTATCATCACTTTGTTACTGATAGTTTTGCTGATTGGGCGCTTCGCCTATTTGCAAATTATTCGCCACGACCACTATCACACGCAGGCGGAAGCGAATCGCATTTCCATTTTGCCGATCGTGCCGAATCGCGGATTGATCATCGATCGCAACGGCGTGGTGTTGGCGTATAACTATCCCGCTTACACCTTGGAAATCACGCCAAGCAAAGTCGCCAACCTGCAAGACACGCTGGATGAGTTGGAAAAAATCGTCGAGATTTCCGCGCGCGACCGCAAGCGGTTTGATAAATTAATGGAAGAGTCGCGCAATTTCGACAGCTTGCCGGTGCGCACGCGTCTCAACGAAGAGGAAGCGGCGCGCTTCGCGGTGAATCGCTATCGTTTCCCCGGTGTCGAAATCAAAGCGCGTTTATTCCGTCGCTACCCCGAAGGCACGTCAGCGTCGCACGCTTTGGGTTACATCGGCCGCATTAACGAAGCCGATCTGGATAAAATTGATGCGGAAGAAAAAACCGCCAACTATCGCGGCACCGATCATCTGGGCAAAATCGGCATCGAGCAAAGCTATGAAAACGAATTACATGGCACGACAGGGTTTGAAGAAGTCGAAACCGACGCAGCCGGCCGCGCAGTGCGCTCGTTGCGTCGGCAAGAGCCGGTGTCGGGCAACAACCTGGTGTTATCCATCGATATCAAATTACAAAAAGTCGCCGAGCAAGCCTTCGGTGATCGGCGCGGCGCTTTAGTCGCCATCGAGCCTTCGACCGGCGAGGTGCTCGCCTTCGTCAGCCAGCCGGGCTACGACCCGAATCTGTTCGTCGATGGCATCGACCAAACCAATTGGGACGCGCTGAATAATTCGCTCGACAAGCCGCTGAATAATCGCGCGCTGCGCGGCCAATATCCGCCCGGCTCGACCTATAAACCGTTCATGGCGCTGGCCGGTTTGCATAACGGCGTGCGCACGCCGACGTATTCCATCAACGACCCCGGCTATTTCACTTTGCCGCCGAGCTCGCATCAATATCGCGACTGGAAAGCCGGTGGGCATGGCGTGGTCGATCTGCAGCGCTCAATCGTCATTTCCTGCGACACCTATTACTACGGCCTCGCCAATGATTTGGGGGCCGAAAATATTTCGCAGTTCATGGACCAGTTCAGCTTCGGCAAAAAAACCGGCATCGATGTCGATGGCGAATTATCCGGCATCAACCCGTCGCCGGAGTGGAAACGTAAACGCTACAAACAAAAATGGTATGCCGGTGACACCATCAGCATCGGCATCGGCCAAGGCTACAATCTGGTCACGCCGCTGCAACTGGCGCACGGCACCGCGATGCTGGCCAATGACGGCGTCGCGATGCGCCCACGCTTAGTCAAAGCGATTCAAGACGGCAGCACGGGCAAAATTAAAACCTTGTCGGGTGAAGAAATCCGCCGCGCCAATTTCAGCAAACAACATTTGGAGATCGTGAAACAAGCCATGTCCGCCGTCACCAAGCCGGGCGGCACCGCGTCGGTTGCGGGTGCCGGTGCGACGTATAACATCGCCGGCAAAACCGGCACCGCGCAAGTGATCGGCATGAAGCAAGGCGAAAAATATGTCGAAGCCAATGTCGCCGATCGCTTTCGCGACCACGCTTTGTTTGTCGCATTTGCGCCGGCTGAGTTGCCGCGCATCGCGCTCGCGGTTCTGGTAGAAAACGGCGGTCACGGCGGTTCGGCGGCGGCGCCGATCGCGCGCCAAGTATTTGATTACCTGTTGCTCGGCAAGGTCCCCAATACGCCGGCCCCTGCGCTGAAAGAGGAGGCGGAAGATGATTAAGCAACTCTACGACCGCCTCACGTCGCACGTCGATGGGCCGCTGCTGACTTTTTTGCTCATCGTGATGAGCCTCGGTCTGGTCGTGTTGTATAGCGCGGCCGGCGGCAACAACCCGGACAAAGTGTATGTCCAAGCGCGCAGCATGGGCGTCGCGCTGTGCGCCATGTGGGCCGTCGCCAATTTGCATCCGCAACAGATGATGCGTCTCGCGTTGCCGATTTATGTGTTTGGTTTAGTGCTGCTGATTTGTGTTGCGCTGTTTGGCGATGTCAGCCACGGGGCGCGACGCTGGCTGCATATCGGCGTAACGCGCATTCAGCCTTCAGAGCTGATGAAGCTGGCGATTCCGCTGATGCTGGCGTGGTTTTTTCATCGCTATGAAGCCAGCCTCGGGTGGAAAGAGTTTGTCTTCGGCGCGCTGATGCTGGCGGTGCCCGCCGCATTAATTATCAAGCAACCCGATCTCGGCACCACGCTGCTGATTTGCGCGTCCGGTTTTTATGTCCTGTTTCTCGCCGGCCTGAGCTGGAAAGTGATTATCGCCAGCGCCGTATCGCTCGGCGCGCTGGTGCCGGTGGTGTGGCCGATGTTGCACGATTATCAGCGTCGCCGCGTAATGACCTTGATCGACCCAACCTCGGATCCGCTCGGCGCGGGCTATCACATTATTCAATCGACCATCGCGCTCGGCTCTGGCGGCATGGTCGGCAAAGGCTGGCTCAACGGCTCGCAGGGACATCTGGATTTTTTACCCGAGCCGACTACCGATTTTATTTTTGCTGTGTTCGCGGAGGAGTTTGGCTTCATCGGCAATATGGTTTTATTACTGCTGTATATTTTAATTATCGGTCGTTGTTTAGTC
>JAYVJD010000158.1:0-4172 GCA_043769625.1 Pseudomonadota bacterium
CTGCCATCGACGGCAAAGCCCCGATTCGCCGTGCCTAATAAACGCGGAACCTCGACGCCTTGCATCGGACCAGGTTTGGGGTCGAGGTCCTTGGCGTAAATTTCCACTGGTGTGACTGGGTCAGTAGAAAAGCCGACAATGCTGATCCGATTCGCACGCTCTTGATCGGTATCCGGTATGCCAAGCGTCGCGTAGCTGGGGCCGAAGCTGCCGATGCGTGCGTCTTCGATGTTCACGTAAGCCGGCTTGGTACCGGGGGAAGTGAAGATGCCTAACCACGCGCCTATCGTGTGTGCCGAGGTGTAGATTCCCTTTACATCGCGCGCCATCGTGCCAGCGTAATTGATGAAATCTCCGACCATAAATGGCGCCTGCTTGCTTGGGTCGCAGCCATTACACAGCGGCGCGTTGGCCGTCGCCACCGCCGACACGCCGGTGTTGGCTTTCATCGTGAAACTCTTTAGCGGCTTGCCACCGACTATCGGTCGATTGCTCAACGGGCACTCAGCGTCGGTCGCGCCGCGCGGGACGCACATGGGATAACCTGTTTCGGCATGCACGGTGGGATTCCCCGTGTCGGCTGTAAAGCGCTCATCCGGCGACACCACTCGACCAAACCGTCCATCAGGATCATTCAACTGCACCCTGGCCGCGGTCACGAGCAGCGGGTCGGCGGCTGACGCTATCGCCGGCGACGGATTGCCGCCAACATAGATAGTGCCGTCGGCCACATCGATGAATTGAATGTATCCGGCGCCTGCGTTAAGCGGCTGCTGCGACAAATTGACTAAGCCGGCGATATGCCGACCGCCGACAATATTGCCGACGATGCCGACTTCATACGGGATGAATAGCGACGGCAGGTCCGCCGGCGGCGGATTGGTGGCCGAGAGGTAATCTTCCAGGGCTAAACCTGATTTGGTTGTGCCTATCGTTACCGCACCCGGCGCGCTGAAAACTTTCGTACCTTGAAACGCCTCATACGGCGTGAGATAGGTGGCGGGAAATTGAATAATTAAATTACACGGCAGAATCACGGTGATGCCGTTTACTTTCATCGTCGCGCCTGTCAGCGTGACGTTCGACGGTGTACATAGGGTCGTATCCAACTTAAAACTCTGAATGTGCCCTACCACAGAAAAAGGCGTATCGAGGGTTTGCGCGTGCGCGGAAACCAGCAGCAGCAGGGATCCAAGAATAACAGTTAACTTATTGATTAAAATAAACATTTTGCATCCTCATGTCGATTCAAATCGAGATCGATTTTGATTAAAAATAGTGTCATTGCTTTTTCGTTGCCGATTGCTTTTGCCAGAATTCCGTCTGCCGTTTGCGTCGCTCTTGTGGCTCGCAACGCTTGGGATCATTTTCGTCATATACGCAAAAAATGCCCCACAGCCCACCGCTTAATTTGAAACTCTCTTGTGTCCGATATAAATAATCACCCGGTGCTTTAAACGTGCCGCCGGCTTTGGTCATGATGTTGACATGACGACCGGGGCCAATACCGCTGGCCGAGCCGACGATATTGCCACCGTTGGGGTGGTAACCCATTTCGGTCGAGTCTTTGATCCACGGGGCTGCCGGCCAGTCATGTCCAAATAAAGTGAAGCCGTGCTGACGCGGATGCCCAGCTGGGTGGACAACACGGAAACGCACTTCCTCGCCCGCTTTTGCCGCAAACAGCGGCGTAGCCGGATCGCCGCATTGCCCCTCGCGGTTCAAGCCTGCCGGTAAATTGTCTGGTGATTTGCAGCCGGCGTTAAACGCGAGTGAACTGAATACATTGGCCTGATCCACACCATTGATTGTTTCCAACTCAGCTTCGGGACCGAAGCCCAGGCGCGCCCATAACGGCTCGGTGCGATAGTTAAACGCTTTGTGACCTGAGTCTTCGGCATCGTCTTCGTTAGTCTGGTTTGCCATCGGCCAGCCGTACTGCTGCAAGCTCAAATCATCTTGATAAATCAGCACGAAATCACGAAATTTTGTTCCGTCTTGTTTGGTCACGGTAGCGGATGCGGCCGTATCCGGATCCGTCACCCACGTCGAACCCTTGGGTTCAATCACGATCGCGCCGACGCCGCCATGCGAGCTATGCTTGACCACATCGGCCATGTCTTGCAGCGCCGCTACGCCAAATTCGATCGGCTCATACTTTTCGTTATCATCAAAAGTGTAATCGCCTGCATACCACGTGTAAGTTTTTGCAGAATTCGGACTCACCGTTGAATCCACGTTGTTGCCCACATTCGATCCGTCAGATGCGTACGTTCTGGTCGCGAGTAATTGCGGATGCAAGCTGACTTTTTTCGACTTTTGCAGTTGATTGAAATTTAACCCCGGCGTAATCGGCGGCATATAGTTGGCGCTAGGCGCTTCTTTAGCCGATTTCACGCTCGCGGTAATGCCGTTGCTACAGGCAGGCGTCAGCCCTTCTGCATCGACGCAATTAATCAGTCTGACTGTCATGCATTCGTTCGCAGCAGCACGCAAAATCAAGGGTTCCGGCATGCGCTTCCCGCTGCGCACCTTTCCCAGATAATCGTCATAAAACTGCTTGCGGCTTGCCAGTGTTGCTTCGGCGCTGCGTTGCTCATTGATAGTGGACTCACGATCTTTAATAAAAATTAACGCGTCAGGATCAGAAATGGCAAAGCGCTCGTTGTACAGCATGTCACCGAACAAGTCGCGCGCATTCCATGCCGTCACATCGAACCAGCGATGCGGCATTTTGGCCGTCTTGGTTGGATCGGGGTCGGGCGTATCCGGCGTGCAAATCGCCGTGCTCGGCCGCTTGGCAATTTGTCTTTGTGTAAACGGTACTGGCTGCAATCCTGGTATTTTCGCAAGCGTACCGGTATCGGGGTTTTGCAATGAGTAAGCGCGCAACAGCCCCCACATACCATCCCATAAATTGTCTGTTGCCCACGACGCATAGAGATAATCAGTCGGTTTATTCACACCTTGCGCATCACCAAATTTGAGCTCGAATTCAAAATGCTCGGAAATGCCGAGCTGTTGTCCATTCATCCAACCGCTGTCTTTGGCGCTGGCTTGGGCGAGCCACTTGGCACCATGAACGGTAAATAAATGATTTTCTTCCTGCGCGCCTTGGATGAGACGGACTTGCACTTTTTCGCCCGCATAGCCCGCCAATACAGGCGTTGCCGGATCACCGGGCATGCGCGTTCCCGGCACTTCATTGGCAAACTTGAATCCGTTTTGATGCGGATTCCCTGCGTCGTCTTGATACGCATGTTTCGACGAACTAAACAGGTTGGCCATGTCGCCGCGCTCGGTCGGCTGGCAGTTTTTCAACGCCGTATTCCGTACCGAACAGGCGGCAATATCGCCGCTCTTACAGGCGCTAAACAAATTCATGTCCTGCAATTTTTTACACGCTGCGGGGTCGGTCACGTCCTGATGATATTCATACTCGCCAATATCATTCGGCGTAGCGTCTTGTTTACCTACGCGCAGCGGGATTGGCTCATTGCGATAATTAATCAGCTGGGTGCCGGGGTCAGAATAGGAAATCGATTCCGGCTGCGGCGACTTAGCGTGCACTACCGGCGCAGGCAATTCGCCGACGATGCGATTCGGCGCGTTGACCGGCTTATTTTCCTTGGTATAGACAATGGCAAAATCGGCGAAGGCCAGGTTGTATTCTTTACGCGTACGCTCGCGATCGCAATTCAGCGCCTGCTCTTCTGCGGTGGCGGTACTGGTACATAATTTATCCGGCAGTTTCGGCGCAAGAATATTCGCCCCATAAGAGGTCGGCCCACCATCGTTGCGCGCGCTGCTGCTCTTTAACGGCTTGCGCGCTTCGTTACTCCCGCTGGGCACTTCACTTCCGCCCAATAATGATCCATCCAGATTTTCCCAACGCGAATCTTTAGGTTCGACTACTAGCGCCGCATACAAACCATGATGCTGGTGCGAGCTGGGGCCGAAATGGTCGTGAGAAAATACCGTGCGTAGAGTGCGATCGGCACTGCCCGCTGCGCCGACCGGTTTATTCAACAGCGGGTCGGCCCACCAACGCTGCACGGTGGTCTGCGCGCCGCACCACGGGTGTTCTTCCAATGCGTTTTTGTGCCAAACCTTCCAAGCCGCCGCATCGCGCGGGTTGGCCGGCACGGCCGGGCATACGCCGCGCGCGTCGC
>JAYVJD010000159.1:0-4168 GCA_043769625.1 Pseudomonadota bacterium
TGGCAAAATATACGCTACGCGGGACCGTATTAATATATTAATATAATCAAATAGTTACGTAGATAATCCTTATCGTTCACCGACCTTGATTTCGATCGACGAATACCACGCGGTCAGATCGTTTATTTCATCATCGGTTAATGGTTTGGCGATGACTGCCATCACTTCATTGGCGCGCTTGCCGCTGCGATAAGCTTTCAGTTGCTCTTTCAAATATATTTCCGGTTGGCCCGCAAGATGGGGGGCGTTGGGTAATTGGCTGTAGCCATTGCTGCCGTGACAAGCGGCGCAGACGGCATCGGCTTTTGTGCGGCCGGCCATTGAAGATGCAGATAAGATTTTTGCAGCGGTCGTTTTTGTAGCGGTCGTTTCGGCTTTAGCCAGGTCAGTTTTTTTGACTTCAGTACCCGCACAAGCGGCAACCAAAGCCATGAGTGATAATGACAAACCTAGTTGTTTCGTTTTGATGGATAACATTTTCATCTCCTGCATGGGATGCAACATAAAAAATGGGGCCGTACTGGCCCCATTTTAATTTCACTACAAAAAAATTACTCGCTATACGTGATGCGATAAATTGCACCGGCGTAGTCGTCTGATACCAACATCGATCCGTCTTTCATGTTCGCCACATCAACTGGGCGTCCACGGAAAGTGTTGGTCTCGTTGTCGAGCCATCCTTCCGCAAACACTTCAGTCTTGTCGGCCGAACCATCAGCCTTCAGCGAAGTGAACATGATCTTCGCGCCGTTAGGCTTGGTACGGTTCCACGAGCCGTGTTGTGCGGAGAACAAACCGCCGCGATACTTGGCGGGGAATTTATTGCCAGTGTAGAACACCAAGCCCAAGTCCGCTGCATGCGCTTCCATCAACACTTCTGCTGCGGTGATGTTAGCGGGTAGTGGATCTTTGTCGTAGCCATTATCGGTGATGCGCGTTTTGCCTTGTATCCAAGGATAGCCGTAGAACTGGCCAGCTTTGGTGGCGCGGTTGATTTCGCCTGCGGGAATATCGTCGCCCATGCCGTCAGTTTGGTTATCAGTGAACCACAGATCGTTGTTCTTAGGATTGAACTCGATGCCGACAGAATTACGGACGCCGGTGGCATACACTTCTCGCTTGCTACCGTCAAACGGATTCATGCGGACGATACCGCCAATACCGACTTTGTTGTACGGCTCGATCAATTCACGCGGCTGCACGTTGTGCGGTTGGCCGAGGGAGATGTAGAGCATCTTATCCTTGCCCACGCGGCAGGTACGCGCGCCGTGGTTATATGATTCAAACTCTTCTGGGATCAACTTACCTTGGCTGGCAACTTCAATCACAGCCACATCCGGGCCTTCATAGAAGAATTCAGCGGCAGGGAAATTGAGCACACGATTGTGTTCGGCTACGATAAGGAAACCATCCGGTGTCCAGCACACGCCATTCGGCACTTGAAATTTCAGCGAAGGTGCGAACTGTTTGACTTCTGTCGCTGTGCCAGCGCCATTCCGATCGGTAACGGCCCACACGGAAGTTTTGCGCGTGCCCACGAACAGCATGTTGGTCGAAGGCGCAACGGCCATGTGACGCGCATCGGGAACAATCGCATATAAATCAATCTTGAAACCCGGTGGCATTTTGATTTTCTTCAGGTTTTCTCTGATCGCGTCAGCGTTCTTGCCGGTTTGCGGTACCGGCGGAATATTCAAATCCGTGCCGGAGACTTTCATTTGCTTCAGTTTCTCAATGTTTTGCGCTGCCACTGGTAAGGCGGTCGCGCAAATCAGTGCTGCCATGAGTGCTTTTATTTTGAAACCCTTGTTTGCAATCGACTTCATTTTGTATCCTCCAGGTTATCAATTTAAATTTAATTAAAAGATTTTTTGCTAACACTTTGCTCAGTTCTACACCTTCTTACTCCAACCACACTGGAATGCAAAAAGCATTCCAGAATCTGTGTTCTTCTTAGTTTTAGTCTAAAAAAAGACGGAATACAAGGATTCACTGTTTATTTTAGTAGCCTGACCAGCAAGCCTGGGGAGGGTTCGGAGAATCAGGACGTTATCTGGGAGATAAACTGCATGGCGGCGTGGAGAACGGTTTCGGGTTGATCGCGATGCGGACTGTGGGCGCAACTTTCGAGCTTGAGCAATGTGGTTTCGCCACCTGCGCGCTCTTTTATCGAGTCAAGTTGTTTCATTGTGCCGTACTCATCGTTCAATCCTTGGATGGCGAGAATAGGACAAGTAATGGCGGGCAAAAATTTTTCGATATTCCACGATCGAAAATCTGTATGTAGCCAGATATTGTTCCAGCCCAAGAAAGTTTTATCCGGGTCGGTATGATAGCGGCCGAGTTTTTTGCCTAAGTCCGTTGTGAGATAAGCTTGCTTGGCGGCTTCGATACCGGCGATGCTGAGGTCTTCGACGAAACAATGCGGCGCTTCGACTATCAACGCCCTCACCGGCCATTTCGCCGCACCCGCGTGGATCAAGGCAATCGAACCGCCGTCGCTATGGCCGAATAAAATCGGATTCACGATGTTCAGTTTGCGTAAAAATTCGGGCAATGCTTCTAGCGCTTCGCGATGCATATAGTCGGGTTTGAATGCTTCCAGCAACACACTCGATTTGCCGTAGCCGTAGCGAGAATACACCGCGACGCGACAACCCGTTGCTTGCGCGACGCGCTCAGGAAAGTCTTTCCACAGCGCGACGCAGCCTAAACCCTCATGTAAAAAAACGATCGTCGGCGCGCTCTTATTTATTGGTAAATATTCAATATAATCAATAATATAGCCATTTACTTCTACAGAGCCTTTTTGCATCAAACACCCAGATATTTTTCATGTGTTTCCGGCTGATTGCGTAGCGATTCGCTGCTGCCGTCGAAAACCACGCGGCCTTTGACCAGCAAGACGTTGCGATCGGTCGCGGCATTTACGGCGGCGAAATTTTTATCCACGATCAAAGCGGAAATACCGGTCGCGCGGATAATACGAATAATGCGCCAAATTTCTTTCGCGATCAGCGGTGCGAGGCCTTCAGTCGCTTCATCGAGAATCAACAAATCAGGATTGGTCATCAGCGCCCGGCCGATGGTGAGCATTTGTTGTTCGCCGCCGGATAGCTGCGCGCCGCCGTTTTCCAGCCGCTCGGATAAACGCGGAAAAGTTTCCATCACCCGCTTAAAGGTCCAGTCACGTTTGCCGTTCGCCCCTGCGCGCGCGGCCATGAGTAAATTTTCGCGCACCGACAGGTTGGGAAATATGCCGCGTCCTTCGGGCACATACGCAACGCCGGCTTGGGCGATGACATATGGTTCCGCGCGAGATACATCGCGCCCATGCAAGCTCACCGCGCCCTCGCGTCGCTCGACTAGGCCTAGCATGGATTTAATCAATGTCGATTTACCCATGCCGTTGCGGCCCATCAAGCCGACAGTTTCGCCTTTGCCGATATGAAAATTGACGTCGTGCAAAATGTGGCTGCTGCCGTACCAGGCGTTGAGGTTTTTTGCCTCGAATAAAATCTCACTCATGATGGCTCTCACCCGTGCCAAGATACGCTTCCTGCACCGCGCGGCTGTTGCGAATTTGTTCCGGCGTGCCGCTTTCCAACACCGTGCCGTTGACCATCACCGTCATCACGTCGGCGAGGCTGAATACGGCGTCCATATCGTGTTCGATTAACAAAATAGCGTGTCTGGCGCGCAATTTTTGCAGCAGGGTAATCATGCGCGTTGCTTCATCCGAGCCCATACCGGCCAACGGTTCGTCGAGCAATAACACTTGTGGGTCGGTGGCCAGCGACATGGCGATTTCGAGTTGGCGTTGCTCGCCGTGGCTCAACACACCTGCACCGACCAGCGCGCGTTTCTCCAGGCCGACAGTTGCCAATGCCTCATGCGCCCGCGCGACATGATCGGCGTGATCGCGAGCGGCGCGGTGCCAGCTCAGCGGACGCGGCGTGCGCGATTGCACCGCCATGCGGCAATTTTCAAAAGCGCTAAACACCGGAAAAATATTGGTTTTCTGGTAACTACGACCGACACCCATGAGGGAAATCTTATCGCTGGCAAGCCCCGAAATATTCATTCCACGCAAAAGAATTTCACCGCTGGACGGCAGCAAATCACCGGATATTAAATTCGTCAGCGTCGATTTACCCGCGCCGTTGGG
>JAYVJD010000160.1:0-10818 GCA_043769625.1 Pseudomonadota bacterium
CCATGGCGGTGTAGCCGCGCTTCATGGCCATCAGGATGCGATCAGAACCGGACTGCACCGGCAGATGCACATGGCTGACCAGCTTGGGCAGGCGTGCATAGGCGTCGATGAGTCGTTGGGTAAATTCTTTCGGATGCGAAGTGGAATAGCGAATCCGCTCGATGCCGACAATCTCATGCACCTGCTCCAGTAACAAAGCGAAGTCGGCGATGTCGCCATTCTGCATTTCGCCGCGATAGGCGTTGACGTTTTGTCCGAGCAAGGTGACTTCGCGCACGCCTTGTTCGGTTAGCTTGGTGATTTCACGGATCACATCGGCGAGCGGCCGGTTGATTTCTTCGCCGCGCGTGTACGGCACAACGCAGAAGCTGCAATATTTCGAGCAACCTTCCATGATCGACACAAATGCGGTGATTCCTTCAACGCGCGGCGGCGGCAGGTTATCGAATTTTTCGATTTCGGGAAACGAGATATCGACTTGCGCACGACCAGTTTTGCGCCGTGCGTCGATCATTTGCGGCAGACGATGCAAAGTCTGCGGGCCAAAGATCACATCGACATACGGCGCGCGTTTGAGAATCGCCGCGCCTTCCTGGCTGGCGACGCAGCCGCCGACACCAATGATCATGTTGGGATTTTTGAGTTTGAGCTCGCGCAAGCGGCCAAGATCGTGAAAGGTTTTTTCCTGCGCTTTGTCGCGCACCGAGCAGGTGTTAAGCAACACCACGTCGGCGTCATCGGGTTTATCGGTTTGCGTCAGGCCGTGCTCGGCATGCAGGACGTCGGCCATTTTGTCCGAGTCGTACACATTCATCTGGCAGCCGAAGGTTTTGATATACAGCGTGGACATTAAAACTTTTTACCCGCCTTTTTCAGCGTTTGGATTTCTTCTTCGCTCAGCAGCCACACGTTCAAGATGAAGCCACCGCTGTCATGGTTATATAGCACCTTGGCCTCTGTGGGCATTTGGTTGTGCATGATGACCAGGTTGTCTGGACTATAAATTCGCGCACCCGGGGCGACACGTAAGGTATCGCCGCCAATTTTGACCATTGGGTAATCCAATGCCTTCAGCACGCCGGTATGCGCATCTGCCGGCAAACCGCGCACGGCATGGGCCGAGACCGAAAAACCCAGTGTCAACAATAGTAATAAGTGTGAGCACTTCATAGTGCTGACAATACGCGTGAGCGCATAATGGTGCAAGCAGGTTCAGTTGAGCGCATCTTTATTCACTGAACCGTGAGGGGGAAATTGGTGGCGAATCCCCGATTCGAACGGGGGACCTGCGGATTATGATTCCGTCGCTCTAACCGGCTGAGCTAATTCGCCAAAATTTGTCGTCAAACAAAGGGAACCGGATTCTGAGTTTTCGACGCTGGTTTGTCAAGTTCAGCGTCGTTTTCCTACGAGCCACCTCGGCAGAAATATTAAATAGTTAATATAAACAAATAGTTATGGAACAGCCTAGTTTTTCTTTGATATTCTCCTTGACAGCTCATTTTATGGGATTATAATCCCAATTACACATTATGAATAAACTCACATTAGAACAGACGCTCCAATCCGCCGTGATGGCATTACTCCGGCCATTGGTCAGAATTTTACTCAAGCATGGCGTGGCTTACGACACTTTCGGCGATTGGTCGCGCTGGGTTTATGTCGATGTCGCCGATAAAGAATTTGGGCTGCCGAATCGCAAACAATCGGCCTCGCGCGTGTCGATCATCACCGGCCTGTCTCGCAAAGAAGTGGCGCGAATTCAGGACATCGTATTGTTTGATGAGCAGGCAGAGAATGAAGAATACAACCGCGCAGCACGAGTCATTAGCGGTTGGCTGCGCGATTATCCGGGCGAGAAAGATGGCGAACCCGCCGCGTTGCATTTGAATCAAGGCGAAAAAAGTTTTGCTACGCTGGTGAAAAATTATAGCGGCGACATGCCAGCACGGGCAGTGCTAGATGAATTGATGCGCGTCGGCGCGACAGAGAAACAAGCGGACGGCATGATCCGCTTACTCAGCAAAACGTATATTCCGCACACATCGGACGCCTCGAAAATTTCCATCATGGGCCGCGATGTGAGCGATTTAATTAATACGATTGATCACAATTTGTCGTGCAAACCGGAGCAGGCATTTTTTCACCGTTCGGTTTTTTCCAACAACTTACCGGATGAGGCGTTGGAAATGGTCCGCTCAGAAACCGCGCGCCATGCACAAGCACTCTTAGATATTGAAAACAAATTGTTAGCGAAATACGACCGCGACGCCGCAAAAGATAGCGGCGGCACCGGCAGAAACCGCGCAACCATCGGCATATATTATTTTCAAGACCAGCACGACCCGGAAAAAAATTGAGCGGCTTCAGGCTGTCACCGAATTAACAAGATTACGCGTTTAACTGGACTCGTCCGAATTGAACTGGAGAACGGCATGAAATATTTCCTCAAAACACCTGCTAAATATTTTCACGCACTATTAGTGGCCGCGACCCTTACCGCTTGCGGCGGTGGCACCCAAGTCGCCGATGTTGGCACCAGCGGTACAGGCATCGCCGCATCGGGCACCATCTCTGGTTTTGGTAGCGTTTATGTCAACGGGGTGAAATTCTCCACCAGCTCAGCAACAAAAATTTCTGATGACAATGTCAGCATCGGCGAAGACAAACTCAAGGTTGGCCAGGTCGTGCAAATCAACGGCACATCGCAAGATAGCGCCAACGCCAGCGCCGACAGCATTTCAGTGATGAAAGAACTCAAAGGCCCGGTCGATAAACTCTATGACACCAGCGCGACCCCGAACACCTTGGGCGTGATCGGGCAAGTCGTCATTATCGATAACAATACGATTATCGATAACAATCTTGGTGCGGGCGGCCTCGCAGGGCTGACTCTGGGCGCGCAAGTGGAAGTCAATGGCTTCCGTGATGCAACCGGGCGCGTTCGTGCCACGCGCATTGAACGGCAGGAAGTTGCGGCGATCAGTAAATTCAAAGTAAACGGGATAGTTGGCTCTATATTGACGCCGACATCGTTCAGCTTGGGTGATCTGACCGTTAACTACACAGGCGTCACGGTGAAAAACTTGCCTGCTGGTGGACTCGCTGCAGGTCAACGCGTGGAAGTCAAAGCAGCGTCAGCGCCGAGTAATAAAACGCTCGTTGCGACCAGTGTTGAAGTGAAGTCTGGCGTGGTCGCCAAAAGCGGCGATAAAGGCGAAGTGGAAGGCACCATCGCTAACTTCGACGGCAACTGCAAATTCGACATTAACGCGCAAACGGTCGATGCCTGCGGCAGCATCATTTTCGAGGGCGGTGTAAAAGCCGACCTAGCCAATGGCAAACGCATTGAAGCAGAAGGCAGCATCACCAGCGGCTTGCTCATTGCCACAAAAATTGAATTCAAATCATCCGGCGATGGCACTGGCGGCGGCAGCACGTTCGTCAGAGCACATGCCCCAGTACAAACGTTGAATGCGACGGATCGTACCATCTCCGTTCTCGGTAAGACGTTTAAGGTGAGCGTATCAACGCAGTTTGAAGACAAGGTGAGCAATACCCGCCCCTTCAACGCAGACAACTTCGCTAGCGTCCTCAAGACCGGCGATAAAGTTGAAATTCGCGGCTTTGAAGATGCTACGGGCCTGAACGCCGCCCTGGTCGAGCGCAATAACGATAGTGACGTCATCATCCAAGGCAAACTGGACCTGAACAATGCCACGCAGCTCACCATTCAAGGCGTCACGGTGCGCGTGGGCACCAACACTCAGTTCAAAAACGTGAGCGGCAATCCAATCACACGTACACAGTTTGACGCGGCTGCCGTAGTTGGCGCCAAAGTGAAAGCCAAGGGCACAAATAGCGGCGCAACCGATAACACGGTCGATGCGACCACCGGCGAAGTAGAAATACAAAGTTAATGGCTTAGCAATATTTTTCGTTTCACCCTGTTTAAATAAAGGAGTTCATCATGAAAATGCTTAAACCGCTTCAACTATTTATCCTCGCGCTGATGGCATTCATGCTCGCCTCGTGCGGCAGTAGCAGCAGCACCGTAGCCGATATCGGCACCGGCGGAACCGGTGTCGCAACGGGCACGGGCGCGATTACCGGCTTTGGTAGCGTGTATGTCAATGGCGTGAAACACAAAACCGATACTGCCGTGATCACCGAAGATGATGCCGACGATAACGCTCGCATTACCGATAAGCAGCTCAAGGTCGGACAAGTAGTCGAAATAAAAGGCAAAGCTGAAGATGCAAAAAACAGCATTGCCGAAGCGATGGAAAAAGCCGCTGAAGTCAAAGGCCCGGTTGACACGGCCTATGACGCAGTGAGCAAAATCATCGTCGTAATGGGCCAAAAAGTATTGATCGACAACAACACATCGATTGATAACAATATCGGCGCTAACGGTGTAGCCGATTTGAAAAAAGGCGACTTGGTTGAAGTGCACGGCTTCCGCGATGCGGCTGGCGTGATCACCGCGACCCGGATTGAGAAGCAAGGCCCAGTCGCGCAATACCGCGTACGCGGCAGCATCAGCGGTCTCGACGCAGCGGCGAAAACATTCAAAATCGGCGACCTTGTAGTGGACTACGGCACTGCGCAAATTGTGCCGACCAACGCTACGCTGGCTGATGGATTACGTGTTCGCGTCAAAGCGCAAAATGCACCCGATGTCACCACCGGCAAACTGACCGCGACCAAAGTCAAAGTCAAGAAAGTCGAAGATGCGAACAAATCAGAATTGGAAGGCGTGATCACCAAGTTCACATCTGCTACCGATTTTGAAATTAACGGCAACAAAGTCACTACCACCGCTGCGACCGTTTATGAACACGGCACCGTGGCAGACCTCAAAGAAGGCGCACGCCTTGAAGCCAAAGGTAGCGTAGCCAGCGGCGTAATGACCGCGAGCAAAATTGAGTTCAAATCCAAGGGCGATAACCGTGATGAAGATTCTTCACGCGTGAAACTTTCTGGCTTGGTAGCGTCTGCTGACTTGGCCGGTAAAACCTTCACAGTTCTCGGTCAGAAATTTATCGTCAATGACGCGACTCGATTTGAAGATCGTGTGAACGACACCCGTCCGTTCAATATCACGAACTTTGACACAGTCGTCAAAGCTGGCGCGCATGTGCAAGTAACAGCGTACAAGAGCGGCACAGACCTCATCGCCAGCCACGTGGAAGTGAACAGCAACACCGGCGCATTCGTGCAAGGCGCATTGGCTGCAGGCGCAACGGCCACCAGCACAAAGCTGACCATCCAAGGTGTCGATGTGAAAATTGACGCTGGCACCAAGTTCTTTGCTAGTGAAGACCATGGCGGCAGCGTAGCAGACTTGGCCGCTTTCCTCGCCAAAGCCCCTGCAGGCACCATCATCAAAGCAAAATCCAAAGCCACACCACTAGCCACCGACACCACCATTGACGCTACCGGCGCCAACCAAGGCGAAGTCGAACTGGAAGATTGAAGTAACCTCCTGTAGCAAGCAGTAAATTCAACGGCCCGCTTGCGGGCCGTTTTTTTTCATCGGTTCTATTGAAAGAAAGGGTTGCCTGTAGCTTGCGCATCGCGCACGTAAATGTCCATTCGGGCAAAACACGAAGTGGTAACGCACATGGACGCTCGTTCGTGCGCAGTGCGCACGCTACGCGAAACCTATTCGAAAGAAATAATTTACCCAGCTGCGCCGACGCTATTGTTGCTGACTATCGGGAGCTTCGACGAGAACCTGTTTGAGCTATGCGGTGTGTCAGATTTCTAGGGAAGGTTCCAGCGAGTTTTCTCGCCGCAGCCTGTTCTTTAAAACCGGCGGCAGCAGAAATAGCGGCGACAAAAAAACAAATACAAAAAGCGACGCGGAGGGCTCGCCTTCTTTTGGTTATTTTTCTTGGCGAAGCAAAAAAGTGACTAGCCGCCGGGCTACCCCCGGCACAGTTATTCAAGGCCAAACTTGTTATTCTTCACTCAAGTCGTTTATGCTATCTTTGCCTATGCAAAAATTATTTCGAACACCCCACAACACTAATCCTTATTGCACTTGTATGCATTCCCGTGCTCATTCCTTTGGCGCGGTTCTTTTTCGACGATCTGGAAACTTTCTTGAGCGATCTTGGCTATCGGGCGGATGACGATGTTTGGTGGAAAATGATTCGCCTTTCTCAATACGATCCAATGTTCAGCTTGAAAATATTTAGCTTCATCGGATGCTTCATGATCTTGGTCGGCCTGGCCTATTCCACCGCTATAAAGATGTTTTACTAGACCCTGCATACCTACGCATCAAGCGTGACCTGCCAATATCCTACATCCAACCAACGGTTAAATTTGAAGCCAACTTCGCTGAAGTGCGCGGCTTTTTGCATGCCGAATTTTTCGTGCAGGATGATGCTGGCTTCGTTCGGTAATGCGATAACGCCCATGATGACGTGGACATTTTTTTCGCGCAGTAAAGCGAATAACGCATCGTAGAGTTTGGTGCCGATTTTTTTACCCACAAATTTCGGATCGAGATACACCGTGCTTTCCAAGGTGTGGCGATAAGCGGCGCGGGCTTTCCAGGTCGAGGCGTAGGCATAACCGACAACGAGATTATTTTCTTCTGCGACCAGCCACGGCATATTGGCCGCTTGAATGTCGGCGATGCGCGCCGCCATTTCTGGTACGCTCAGCGCGATTTCTTCAAACGTGATGATGGTGTTGAGGACGTAGTGATTATAAATTTTCGCGATAGCCTCGGTGTCGCGTTGCTCTGCATGACGAATCATGATTTCTTCCAAGCAAAATTACGCAATCAAGTTACCCAGCGCGTGGACACGCCACGCTTTGCCCACTCTACGCCGAAACGATATAACTATTTGATTAAATTGAATTATTTAACTCTTATACATTGAAGCGAAAATGCATCACGTCGCCGTCTTTGACGATATATTCTTTACCTTCGAGGCGCATTTTGCCCGCTTCTTTTGAACCTTGTTCGCCTTTGAATTGGACGAAATCATTGAAGGCAATCACTTCAGCGCGAATAAATCCACGCTCGAAATCGGTGTGGATTACGCCGGCGGCCTGTGGCGCGGTGCTGCCTTTGTGTACCGTCCACGCACGGACTTCTTTCACGCCCGCAGTAAAGTAAGTTTCTAATCCAAGTAAGGTGAACGCGGCGCGAATCAAACGATTGAGACCGGGCTCTTCGAGACCCATGTCTTCGAGAAAAACTTTTTTGTCCGCGTCGTCCATGTCGCCGATTTCGGCTTCGAGTGAGGCGCAGATGGCAACGACGGGGGCGTTTTCTTTTTTCGCGTATTCGCGCACCTTGTCGAGCATGGGGTTATTTTCAAAGCCGTGATCCGCGACGTTGGCAACATACAGCGCAGGCTTGGCGGTGATTAAGCATACTGGTTTGATCATGGCCTGTTCGTCCGCATCGAGATTCATGCCGCGCACCGGTTGGCCTTGATTCAAATGTTTTTCCACGCGATCGAGTAGCGCGGCCATTTTGATCGCGTCTTTATCGCCTGCACGCGCCAGTTTGTTGGCGCGAACCACCGCTTTTTCGACTGTGCCTAAATCCGCAAGCGCGAGTTCGGTGTGAATGACTTCGATGTCGTTAATCGGATCAATTTTGCCGGCGACGTGAATCACGTTTTCATCGACGAAGCAGCGCACGACGTGCGCAATCGCATCGGTCTCGCGGATGTTGGCGAGGAATTGATTACCCAGTCCTTCCCCCTTCGACGCACCCGCGACGAGACCGGCGATATCGACGAACTCGACAATCGCGGATTGGATTTTTTGCGGATTCACAATCGCCGCTAATTGCGCCAGACGCGTATCGGGCACTTCGACAATGCCGATGTTCGGCTCGATGGTGCAGAAGGGATAATTTTCTGCCGCGATGCCGGCTTTGGTCAGCGCGTTGAAGAGTGTGGATTTACCTACGTTGGGCAGGCCGACGATACCGCATTGGAGACTCATGATTTTTCCTGACCTGGTTTTGTTTCGGTTAATTTAATTTGTGAATGTAGTTCTTTCATCGCCGCGCTGTGGTCGCCTTTGACAATTTGTGGCCACAGTTTTAAGGCTTTGCGCATGGCGACTTCGATCTCATCCATTTCGTCACAGCTTGGTTGATGCAACACATAATCGACGACTTTGTTTCTGTCACCCGGATGGTTGATGCCGATGCGCAAGCGCCAGAAATCGGCCGAGCCTAGATGCGCAATAATATCTTTCAAACCATTATGGCCGCCGTGGCCGCCGCCTTTTTTCATGCGCGCGGTGCCGTTGGGCAAATCGAGTTCGTCATGCGCAACTAAAATCTCGTCCGCTTCGATGCGATAAAAGCGCGCGGCGGCGCCGACGGACAAGCCGGACTCATTCATGTAACTCAGCGGCTTGAGCAACCACACATCGCAACTGGCTTTGTTGACACGCGCGATTTCTGCGCCGAATTTACTCTCGCGATTAAAGCGCGCGCCGGTTTCCGCGGCCAGTTGATCGAGCCACCAGAACCCGGCGTTGTGGCGCGTGTCGCGGTATTCGTTGCCGGGATTGCCGAGGCCGACGATTAATTTAATTTGGCTCATGGCGTTATTATCGCGCCTAACGAGAACGAGTTGCACAAAAAATGAAGCCCATCAATTCGACGGGCTTCATTACATTCAAACAGAAAAAAATAAACTTATTTCTTCTTGTCGTCTTTCTTCACGTCTTTCTTGGCATCCTTGCCGGCTGCTGCAGGAGCTTCTTTTTCCTTCTGCTTGGCGGCTGGCACATCGGCCGCTGCTGTCGCGGTAGCCGCTTCTTCCGACGCTACGGCGCGCGGGATGATGATGGTGGCGACGGGTGGATCTTCTTTGGCGGTGTTCTGCACAAACTCGACGCCTTTAGGCAACGCGATCTGTGACAGATGTAGCGAGTGGCCGGCTGACAGAGTGGTCAGATCGACTTCGATAAACTCAGGCAAATCGGCTGGCAAGCAGGCGATGTTGACTTCGTTCATCACGTGGCTGACGATACCGCTGGAGATTTTCACGCCCGGGCAGATGTCGGCATTGATGAAATGGAACGGCACTTTCATGTGCATTTTTTTGGTCACGTCGATGCGTTGGAAATCGACATGCAATACGATTTCGCGGAACGGATGACGCTGCACATCGCGCAACAAGACCGGCTCATTTTTGCCGTCTAATTCCATGGTCAAAATCGACGCGTGGAACGCTTCGCGACGCAACTGATGATACAGCGCGTTGTGATCGAGCTCGATCGAGGTGGGGGCTTTGTCTGCACCGTAAACAATGCCTGGAACTTTTTCTGCAATGCGCAGGCGGCGGCTCGCTCCGGTGCCCTGAACTGTGCGGGTAACTGCTTTAACGATGATATCCATGTGTTGCTCCTAAATTTTCGTTTACCGCGACCAGCAAACGATGTTAAAAAATCAATCCTGTTTTCGTCGCAATACTGCGTTGCTCTCAAAAAATTCCTGCTTACATAGAACCGCTATGCCGTGTCGGAATTGTTTGTTCGCGCCTTGTCTTGCTTAGAACTCAGGTTTGCTACTATTTTAAATATAATCAAATACTTACAACTATTCCATAAACAAGGAACTGACGGAATTTTCTTCGCTGATGCGCTTGATGGTTTCGGCCAGCAAGCCGGCAATACTGAGTGAACGAATTTTTTTGCACTGTTGTGCCGCGGCGCTGAGTGGAATGGTGTCGGTGACGACCAACTCATCGAGCACGGAATTGGTCACGCGCTCAATCGCTTTGCCCGACAACACCGGATGCGTGCAGTAGGCGAGGACTTTTTTCGCGCCGCGATCCTTCAGCGCTTGCGCAGCTTCGCACAAAGTATTGGCGGTATCGACCATGTCATCCATGATGATGCAGGTGCGGTCTTTGACTTCGCCGATCACGTTCATTACTTGCGCGACGTTCGGCTTAGGACGGCGTTTGTCGATAATGGCGAGATCCGCTTCGAGGCGTTTCGCCAACGCGCGCGCGCGCACTACACCGCCGACGTCGGGCGACACAATCATCAAATCCTGATAATCATGCTTCCACACATCGCCGAGCAATATCGGCGTGGCGTAAATATTATCCACGGGAATATCGAAAAAGCCTTGAATCTGATCCGAGTGCAAATCCATAGTCAGTACGCGATCGACGCCGACGCCGGACAACATGTTTGCCACCACTTTGGCGGTAATCGCAACGCGCGCGGAACGCGGACGGCGATCTTGTCGTGCATAACCAAAATAGGGAATCGCTGCGGTAATCCGGCCGGCGGACGAGCGACGCAAGGCATCGGCCATCACCATGATTTCCATTAAGCTGTCGTTCGATGGTGCGCAGGTCGATTGCAAAATGAATACGTCTTTGCCGCGTACGTTTTCCATCAACTCGATGTTCACTTCACCGTCAGAGAAACGACCTACCGTGGCCCGCCCAAGGTGAATATTGAGTTGCCGCGCTACGTCTTCCGCCATTTTGGGATTGGCGCTTCCGGTGAACACCATCAAATTATCGTATGCCACGGCGTGTCCTAAAAAATGCACTGGGGCGGATAACCGCCCCATGTTGTAGAACGGATATTTCCGTCCTGAAAATTCTGGCTGGGGAGGTAGGGATCGAACCTACGAATGCCGGAATCAAAATCCGGTGCCTTACCACTTGGCGACTCCCCAAAAAACTCTAGTCGTCCTCCGACCAAAGACGATGCCGGTCCAGACCGCGCGCCACGAAGCCCCGCATGTCCACCGGCAATTCCGACAGTACCCTGCGGGCCTGCTCTTCACTGTCAAACGCG
>JAYVJD010000161.1:0-10786 GCA_043769625.1 Pseudomonadota bacterium
CAGGAAGCGGTGTCTCATTTTGATTCGGCGTTAACCCAGCTTCAGCTTCTGCCCCCATCCGATCAGCGCGACATTCAGGAGTTAGCAATCAGGACCAGCCTGGGGACGTCGTGGATGGCGCTACGCGGATGGGCGACACCGCAAATCCCCGAGCATCTCAACCGCGCGTGGCAGCTGGCGCAAGCGCAAAAGATTGATCAGCACAGCTTGAGAATTATTTGGGGACTATGGGTGCAACTGCAATGCACCGGACGCATTCGCGATTCGCTTTACTGGGCCACGCTGATGTTGAGCGAAGCGGCGCGCATCGGCAATCCGGATATGAAAACGGCGGGGCGCATGGCCGCTTGCGTTTCACATTACTATTTAGGCGAGTATCGCGAATCACTCGATTATGCTGAGTCCTTGATCGATGCTTACGAGGTTGCCTCAGTCGGGCATATGGCCGATCTGTTGAACCACGATCCGAAGACGATTGGTGGCGTGCAAAAAGCGTTTTGTTTGTGGATGCTAGGCCAGCCGGAGACGGCGTCCGCTACCATGCAGGCCACGGTGGTGCACGCGAATCAGCGCGGCCATGCATTCGACATTTGTTACGCGGTACATTGCGCGGGCGCGCTGGCCGGGCAAATCGGCGACCCGAAAGAGTACGCACGTTTAGTCGAAGCGCTCCAGCACCTTGGACATAAAATGCGTCTGCCGTTCTTTGAACAAATTATGGCCGGTATCAGCCACGCTTCGGTGTTGTTGATCTCACATCAACCGGAACAAGCCTCAGCTGAATTCGAACGCATCTTGCCGCGCTTCGACGCTACCGGCATGGGCATTGCCTATACGCGCTATCGGGGCTTAAGCGCGCAAAGCCACGGCGAGGCCGGGCGGCATGATGTCGCGCTGGAGATGTTGTCGGCGGTATTGGCGTATATTGAGCGCCCCGGTTGGGAAGAAAAATATTATTACCCCGAGGTGTTGCGTATCAAAGGCGATGTGTATCAGCGTAAAGGCCAGCTCGCAGAGGCGGAAGAATTCTTTTTGCAAGCGATACAAGCTGCGCGCGCTCAGCGCGCATTATCGTGGGAATTACGCGCAACAAATAGTTTGGCCCAATTGCTGAGCCAGATCGACCGTGCTGCAGAGTCACGCACGCTGCTCCAGTCTGTATTGCAGAAATTTGATCAGGGTTATGCGCAGCCTGATTTGGTGCAGGCAAAGGCATTATTGCAACGCCTGGGGCCTGCCACAAACTTGCGCGCAGTCCCTAGGGCCTCTAATCATTAGTTCGCTGTTGCGACGCTTGGCGCGGGTAAAAGTTTACCGGCGACTCGTCCGTGATCTGCGTTGCAGATCGCGGCATTGCCGCGACGAAGTTCGGTTGATCCGCGCGTATTTCGCCGTCCGAATGAGGTTTATTTATTTCGCCCGACGCATTATCTTGAACTCTGCTGACGCCAGCCTGTCCTGCGGGTTTGTCTGATGGCAGGATGGCGCCCAATACCGGCAAGCTGCATGACAACAGGATCAACGCCTTATTGAACAAACTGTATTCGCTACCGTGACGCGGTAAAAAAATAGATTTCAGTTTGTTCGCGAGAATTGGCATTAGCTAGGTAGTGCATCGGGTGACGGAATGTAATAGGGCTGGCTTTCATCACCAAACAATCCTGAATCGAAATTCGCTGAATTCTTTTTTTCGGTTGCATTCGCATCGCCTGATTTTGTTAGCGGCACTAATGCTTTTTCGGCGTAGATTTCTTTTGCCGGCGAAAATAAAAGGAAGAGTAAAAAAGCCATACCCAATGCGCCTAACAGCGCGTGAAACAAAGGCGAAATATATGGATCAATGGTGGAAGGTGCGCGTAAGGTTAACATATTTAACTCCTTGATTATAATAATATATTTTAAATAATAGATTTAAGTTTTAGCGCTCGAAACACGCCCAAATAGTTTTCGTTCTCGCGCGTGTTTCGTGTTGCTAGTACCGCAGCATTAATTACGTTTTAGTGGCAGCGCAGCGCTGATGGCAGACACACCGTCAGCACCGCCAATTTTGCAAATGGGATGCGAAAAATCATTTTGCAAACCGGGCACCGCGACCAAGCCTTGAAAGTTAATATTGTCCGGTTGGGCGGCTGGGCCGACACCGCCGGGTACGTAGTCCATAAACAAATTGTTACGTGCGCGCCAGGCGATGTTGTGATCAGCGCACGACGTATCGCCGCTCACGCCGATTGCGCCGACCAATACTTTGTCGCTGTTATACAAGGCCAGGCCACCGCCGAATACGTTCACGCCGCCGATTTTTCCGCCGACCATAGGATCGCTAGGTTGGCCGAAATTGGCTGACGGACCTTTGTAAGCAACAGAGGTGTTAACTGGGTTACTTTCCTGCAGGCCGAATAAAGAACCGCCAGGCTGAACGGCGGCCCAAAGATTGGCGGTCGATAATGCCAAGCCGGGCAAACTGAATGCGTTGGCAGTATTCGCTTTTTGGGCCGAGATCACGCGGCTGCCGGGCCACTCAGATCCACGGTTTGCGCCAGTGAATGCAACGGCGCAGACGATACCATCACGATTGACCACGGTGCCCCACATATCCAAATTGAAACCACCATTCGCTGCGCCACGCGCCGCAACCAACGCTGCTTTAAGCGCGGCATGGCTGGGTAATTGGCTGCATTGATTGTCTTCGTCGGCAAAGGCAGGTGCTGCAAAAGCGACTAAGGCGATGGAAGCTGCCAGCAACGAAAAAGTCTTTTTACTTGTTTGAAATTGTTTATTCATTTTTCTCTCCATTAAAATTAAATTAAAACAAAAAGTGCATAACGTTTTTTCGTAAAAGGAAAACGCTATGCACTCCCACACTAATCCCCGCTGCAACGCAGGTATTTACTGCAGCCTTCGGCCGCATCACCAGGGATACGATGCATATCGTTTGGCTGGTTCGGGCTTTTTCCCTGCGGGCCTCTTTCTGCTGGGGTTTTGCCAGCAGGTCCTTGTACGCCTTTTTTGTCTTTGCTCATTTCTTTGCTGGGTTCGGCGCTTGATTGCGCGATCGAATTTTCGGCAGCATAGGTTCTGCGCTGAGGGACTGAAGCAAACGTGTCGCCACGGGCTAACTGAAATTTCTCGCCGGTAAAACTACCGGTGTCACATAGCGGCACCAATGCGGAATCGGCTGAGGCCTTTTGCGACAGGCACAATAAAAGAATCGCAGTAACGCTCGCTGCGAAAATCCATGATTTAGTCGTAGATTGATTATTCATAATGTTCTCCTTAAAATTTGGGTTAATTTCACTTGCTACTCCTCCGGACGGCTTTTGCTCGTGAAACCGGACACGACTGAAAAAAATGTCGATAACTTCGCCGCAGCCTGGCTCGGATCGCGATGAAAGCTGCGGTGAAGTCGAGGGGATTTATTCCCCGCTGCAACGCAGGTATCTGCTGCAACCGTTCGCCACATCACTCGGCAGATCGAATCGCGATAACACGGCAGACGCGCTGCCTGCTTGGCCGGTTTTGCCTTCAAATCCTATTCGTCCGCGCGCGCCAGGTTGCGAAGCGCTGGCAATGAAACGGGTTTCCATGAAATCTTCATACGGCTGGTTAATGTTGAAAAATGACAGATTATTTTTTTCTGTTGCGCCACTTTCCTCGAGCAAGCCTGCTTGCATTTGCGCTGTGTTACGAGCGTGGGTATCGCTCAAATCTTCGTAGGCGTCATAAGCGGCGTGGGCAGTAGAAATACCTGCGCTGGCCAGGATTAAAGCGGCAATGACTGAATGCGTAATCTTCATGATGATCTCCTTAAAAAGTGTAGTGACGATAATTTGTCATTAGCGAAGGCTTGCGCGCTATCGATAATGTGCTGTCACTATAGTTTTTTGCTGTGTCTATATCCGGTGAAAAATACCGCCCAATTTGTGACTTATTCACCTTTTCCCGGTTTGGCTTTTCGGCCTCTCAATTTCGTTATGCCTTTATCCGTTAATAAAACCATCAGCTCCTGCAAATTGTGAAACGGCTTGCTGGTGTATTGTTGATCCACGGCGTGCAGGGTGCCGACCACTTCCGGCGTATCGCCGTTACGTCGGTAAATTCGGATCAAATAACTTTCCATAAATTGGATTCCTCACATTGCCTCGACATAAATCGGGGCGAAAAATTTGTTGTTAAGTGATCAAGTTAGTAATGCGTTTTGTTTGATGCCACTATGCGCGGGGCGGACTGGCAAATGACTTACATATTCGAATATGGGTGTTTGAAGCGAAAAATCGGGGAATGAGCGCGCTGGAAGGGTGTTTATAACGAATTGATTAAACTGACTTATTTGATATTGAAATTGCACTGTTGCGCGAAATGTAAAGTCAGAGTTGAATCAACCAACACGCATTGGTCGAGAAAATAAAAAACAATTAGGAAAAAAGAGCCCCACGAATGTGGGGCTAATTTTCTATAAACGCGGCATGATTGAAGTTGAAATCGATCCGGCAGAAATTTCCGCAGCGCTGTTCAATAAAGTAACGCAACTTTTTAAGCAAATTATTGCATCACTAAATATCCCTCATGGCCACGCGCCATAAATGTGTTGGGGCCGATGCACTGTAAATCCACTGCTTCGTACTGGGCACCGCTGAGTGATCCCAGAATACCAACGGTGGTGCTCGCGATCCCACTGCCATATGTTCCGGTGTGGATTTGGCCTCCGTAGGCGACAGCTGTGAGAATTCTACCGTCTGCGGAGGAAGCTAAGGCCTGCCAAAGGCGGGCACTGTCACGCGGCGTCCAGGTTACCCCGCTATCAATGGAAGTGTAGAGTCGGCCGAAAGTGACTGACGCGAGCAGTATGCTGCCGTCGGCGGAGGAAGTAACAGCGCTCCAAAATCTGTTTGCTTCGCGCGCTGTCCAGGTCACACCGGAATCGGTCGAGGTATAAAGCTGGCCACTTCCGGCTGAGGCAACTAATTTACTGCCGTCGGCGGAAGAGGCGACTGCGGTCCATCCTCTGGCTGCCTCGCGCGGCGTCCAGGTTACGCCCGAGTCGGTTGAGGTATAAAGTCGGCCGCCACTGATAGTTCCACCATCGGCCGCTATCAGCTTGCTGCCGTCAGCGGACGAGGCTACCGAAGTCCAATATCTGGTCGATTCGCGCGCTGTCCATGTCGCGCCAAAATCACTAGAGGTGTAAAGCTGACCGTTTAATTCAGAGGCGATCATTTTGCTGCCATCGGCGGAGATAGCTACGCGGTGCCAGTTTCTAGCGACATCGGTAGCTCCCCAGCTAAAGCCACCATTTCTGGAGACGTGTATCTGTGCGCCATACGGCGCTGCGACCACGGTGCTGCCGTCAGCGGATATGGCAATGGATCTCCAATCCGGGTAAAAGGGGCCTGAGGGCGGATTGTTTATGCTGTCGGACACGTATTCCCAGCTCGCACCATCGTCAAAGGAATTGAAAATCATTCCGTCAGCAACCGCGAATAGCTTTCGTCCGTCGGCAGTTGAAGTTATGGCGTTCCAATTTCTGCCTATATCGCGTGGCGTCCAGGTCGAAGCAATACTGTTAGTAAGGTCGCGGCTGATAATGGATTGCCCCGCGTTCTGCGCCACCTTCCAACCGCCTGCACCGATGCCCGATATTTGCACAATATCGCCAAGAGCCGGTGCCGCAGGCAAGGTGATGGTGACTTGCGCCGCGTTGTTGGCGAGATAACCCACGTTGGAAACCGCTTGTGCGGAAGTGCCGGTGACGTTGACCCAATTCAATCCGGCGCCTGGCGCGCCATTACATGCGTAACTGCTGGAGCTGATTTCAGTGGCGTCGAGTTTGCCATTATTATTGAGGTCTTGTCCGCCGCTGATTTTGCTGCCGCCGTAAGTACACAATGCGCCAGTCGGCTCAGGTGAGATGGCTACCAGGCTGCTGAGTCCGTTTTGTCCTGTTGCGCCCGTCGCACCCGCTTGTCCTGCAGCGCCGGTTGCGCCGGTTGCGCCCGTCGCGCCCGTCGCGCCTACCGCGCCTACCGCGCCTACCGCGCCATTTTGCCCCGCTGCACCGTTGCACACATAAGCCGTCGAGCTGATTTCAGCAGCGTCGAGCACGCTATTAGCATTGCTATCCATACCGGCACTTAACTTCTTGCCGCCGCTGGCACAGTTGGCACCGGCGGGTTCGCTGGTCATCAGTACCAGCGCGGTAAGGCCGTTCGTGCCGTTGGTGCCGTTGCTGCCATTCGTACCGTTCGTGCCATTCGTGCCATTCGTGCCGTTGACACCATTGCATACATATTGCGTGCTGGTGACTTCCGCCGCATCGAGCACCTTGTTGCCATTAGAATCAATACCACCTTCCACCGTAATACCGCCGCTCGGGCAGGCGCTGGCGGGCGCAGAGCTTTGGACTGCGGTGGCAACTTTGTTGTTAGCCTCAGGATTAACGGGCGGTGGGTTGGTATCGCTGCTTCCACCACCGCCCCCTCCGCAAGCAACCAGTGTTTGTAAGACCGTTGCTGCAAGCAAAAAGGAAATACCCCTTTTTATGTTCCATGTTTTATGCAATAAAATGTTCATGTCTATTCCTCGATTATTGTGGTGAAAAATTCCTTCGCCCCGACCAAGCCGCGACTTGGCATACAAATTAAGGGTCAATGTCGTGACGCCGGTAGCAAACCAACCGCGAAGATTGCCGCGCAATGAGCGACTTACTTCGCCAACATTTGTTTTTGCATTTGAACAAAACGTAAGAAAAACAAAATGTCTTTTTGCTGCTTGACACTGTGCACTTCGCCGACTGGCAAATGACTTACAGATTCGAAAATGGAGGTTTGAAACCAAAACGGGCGGGAGAAACAGGAATGGCAGAATTAATATAAATATATGATTATATTGAATATTTTATAATTAATTGAAAGTGACATTCACTTGCAAATTTAGTGAGCGCAGAGGCTAGAGGCAGGCTAAGGTTTTGCGCTCGGAGCTGCCCCAAACTGTTTGAGTTTGAGGCAGGTATTCGTCAATTTGCCGCTTCAAATGTTTTGCCTCAAGGCCCACCGAGTGCTGGATCGCCAGTAGACTCAAAGAGGCACGTCAAAGCATGGTTGCTGATTTCACGCGATTCTCTGAGCAAATGGCGAACGGCCTTAAACGCTTTTACCGCACTATGCCGCGAGAGCATGCCTGGTTTGTTATACCAAGCGTGGAGCGTAGCCGCGTACATTGCGTGCTCAAGTTGCGGTGTGACGTCGACACGAAAGCAGGCGTGAATATTGTTGGGATTCGCCATGCCTGCCGACGGACCAAATTCGGGCGACAACGGGTAAAACATGGACTTGCAGGGCGGCTTATCGAATGCATTTTCATCAATCCGATCCGCAATGACGCGCAGGTCTCCGGGGGCGTTAGCAGCGCCGGCGTTGCTGCCGCCGAGTCTGATGCGCTCGGCTGCACCTTCTCTGTTGGCTTCTTCTAACAAATGAATCGCGCCCATTATTTCGTTACCTACCTTATCGCGGAATTCCTTGATCTCCGCGCGCGTCAGGCTGTTGCAAGCAGGGCTGTTTGGCAACGCTTGTGCCGTGGCAATGTTGCATAATAATGTAGCGGTAAGGGTAGCTACCGCTATGCGAGACCTATTACGTTTCTGGTTTTTCAACATGATATTTCCTTTCATAAGATGGATGTTATGGCTACTATTTGTCGCAATTGAAATATCACTTGTTTGCCCGCGACGGGTGCAAAAAGTGGTTCAACACGCTTACCCAACATGAATTTCTTTCAGTTACGTGGATGAACATCAGTTCAAACGTGGGCAAAAACCAATCAGTTTTGCTTGCAGACAATTTGCACCGCGTGGACTGGCAAATAACTTACCGATTCGAAATTGGGTTTTGAAATTGCGGCAGGCGGCAATGCTAAAGAAAAAATAGCATGCACGAGACTTTCTGTAATTTATTGATTTAATTGAATATTTTAAGATTATTTTGAAGGCGGCTCGACCGCCAAGCGCAGCGCCGATCAGCGCGCTAGGCAGCGCTATCTATAACGAATTTCGGGAATAACGTGGCGAAAAAAAAGCCCCGCAAGGCGGGGCTGGTTTGAATGACGAGATTTTTATTTGGGTAAATTATTTTATTTCCAAAACACCGTGCTGCCGCCCACGGTGACCGGCGAATTCTTGTCTATTGTCGTGCCGTCGCCCAGTTGCCCGTAGCCGTTGTAACCCCAGCAAACCATAGCGCCAGTGGGATTTAGCGCGCAAGTGTGATATGGCCCGGCTGCCAGCGCCACCACGCCGCTTAAATTCGGCACGGCGGTGGGTGAGTCTTTGCTCAATAAAGTGCCGTCACCCAACTGCCCGTAGGCGTTGTAGCCCCAGCAGGCCACGCTGGCATCCGATTTGAATGCGCAGGCATGAGTGCGACCCGCCGCCAGGCTCATCACGCCGGTTAAATTCGGCACGGCGGTGGGCGAGGTTTTGCTAAATAAAGTGCCGTCACCCAACTGCCCGAAGGCGTTGTAGCCCCAGCACGCCACGCTGGTATCCGACTTGAGCGCGCAGGTATGATAGCCACCCGCCGCCAGGCTCACCACGCCGCTTAAATTCGGCACGGTGGTGGGCGAGGTTTTGCTCACGAAAGTGCCGTCACCCAACTGCCCGTGGCCGTTGTTGCCCCAGCAGGCCACGCTGGCATCCGACTTGAGTGCGCAGGTATGATAGTAACTCGCCGCCAGGCTCACCACGTTGGTTAAGCCCGGCACGGCAGTGGGAGAAGTTTTAGTCGCCGTCGTGCCATCACCCAGCTGGCCGTCAGTGTTAGCTCCCCAACACGCCACGTCGCCTAGCGATTTAAGTGCGCAGATATATTCACGACCCGCAGCCAGCGCCACGACGCCACTCAGGTTAGGCACGCTGATGGGGGTGTTTTTGTCCGCCACGCTGCCGTCACCTAATTGGCCTGAAGTGTTATAGCCCCAGCAGGCGACGGTCGCGGTGGACTTCAGCGCGCAGGTAAACGCGTTACCTGATGCTAGCGACACGACATTCGTCAGGTTGACCACAGTGACCGGTGAAGATTTAGGTACGACCGTCCCGTCTCCCAGTGAGCCGGTGCCGTTATAGCCCCAGCACGCCACACCGCCATCAGCCTTGATGGCGCACGTGTGCGATTCACCCGGGGCGAGTGGCGCGCCGATGATATCGGTGTTGAATGTGGCGCTGATAATGGCGCCGTTGACATCCGCGTTCACCGTGGTGACATGGCTGCCCAGCGTGGTCCAGACTTTCTTCGCCTTGTCGCCGGTAGCGCCCGTCTCACCCCACATCCAGTTCACGCTGGTGGCCACACCATTGGCTACCGTGGCGGCATATTCATAAATAGTATTGGCCACGCCTTTGACCGGGCCGCTGATGCTGATGGTGGGTGCCGGTGTTGGCGCTGGTGTCGGTACAGGAGTTGGTGCAGGAGTTGGTGCAGGTGTTGGTGCAGGTGTTGGAGCAGGTGTCGGCACTGGTGCAGGCGTCGGCGCAACCGCAATGGGTTCAGGGTTGCTTGCGCCACCGCCACCACCGCAAGCGGTGAGCGTGAGAGTCAAGCCCATTAATACCGCTAGGCGCATGCGGCGGTAGGTGATGCAGGGCAATTGCTGATTTGTCTTCATGTAAATCTCCTCAATAAATAATGTGGGTCGGATAAATTTGATCACCTACTCAAATTTATTTTTTGCTTCTGGCTTGACGGCGGCGTGTTCCTTGTCGGTGAGTATTTCGACCAACTCTTCCAGGGTGTGGAATTTCCGCACGAGATTTTGATCAATCGCTTCGACGACGCCGACGACTTCCGGCGACGCTGTCGCGCGGCGGTAAATGCGGATCACATAACTTTCCATAGTCATTTCCACCCAAGGTCAAGAGGCTAGACTGCACGGCAAACCAGGTCGGCCTGCTGCGCAGCGCGTGAGCAAAATACACTGCGTTTTGCTTGATGCCACTTTGCGCGAGGCGCGCTGGCAAATGACTTACCGATTCGAAAATCGGTGTGAAAGAATCTGGAAGGGTAACGGTGGAAGTTATATAACTATTTAATTATATTGAATAATTTATATATTATTCAGAGGCGAGTTTTGTAAGGCCAAGCGGAGCGTTTCCGTTTCGGCGGAGGGCGCGATGCCGAGTATGACGGATAAATTTTGGCGCAAGCGACGGTAAACGGCGAGGCCTTCGGCATGTCTGCCCAAAGCAAGATAGGCGCGCATTTGGCCTTGATAAAAATCTTCGGTCAAGCTGTCGGCGTCGATGCCGCGTTGAAAATATTCAATCGCCAGCTCGTGTTTATTTTCTTCTATCAGCCGACCGGTGTGTTGCTTGAGTGTGCGGATAAATTTGCCGCGCAGCCGTTCGCGCATAATCACCGACCACGACGCATCGGCATCGCCAGGCAAAAACGCGCCACGGTAGAGTTGCAATATCCTGTCGCTAGATTGACCGGCTACTTGCGTCGTGTGTTCAAATGCTTGCGCATCGATCCATACGCGCTCGGGGTTGAGGCTGATTTTGCCCTCTTGTACCAGCAATGCATCGCTATCGCCGAGCAATTTACGCAGGCGATGCAGAGTCGTCGCCAGCGTATCGCGTGCGGTTTCGCCGCTTTCGTCCGGCCACAAGGAATCGGCCAGGCGCGATTCCGCCACGTCTTGAGCGCCGTAGGCGATGAGTGCTTTGAGCGCCGCCAGCAAACGATGCGGTGCCTTGCGTGAATATTGCAGGGCTGCGCCGTCTTTCACAATTTCAAAA
>JAYVJD010000162.1:0-4134 GCA_043769625.1 Pseudomonadota bacterium
TGCCACGGAAAATTTTGCCAGCAACAACGACACGAGTAATAACATAATTGCGCCGACGAAAACCGGTTTGGTTAGTCCTTTGGTCTCGGCCAAAATCACTGGTGGCAACATCAGCACAAATGAAATCAACATGACCGGCAAATAAATTTGCCAATGATGGTCAGCGTCTATGCCTGCATCTTTCAAGGCAAACGGTACCACGACAAACAGCGCCATCAAGCACGCATGCAGCGCGAAGATGCCGACGTTGAGCCGCTGCAGTTCGCGCATATTCCACACTTCGCGCAACAAGGCAGGCCGCGCTTCCGCGTCGGAATGAAATTGGGACACGATGGGATCGGGCACAATAAATTTCACCACTAGCATGGCTAAGATGGCCAGGACGCCAGTCATGGCGAAGATGCCTGGCACGCCAATAGCGCGACTCAAAATTGGCGCCAACATAAACGATGCGCCAAAGGTGACACCTATCGTTGCGCCTATCATCGCCATTGCCTTGGTGCGATGTTCTTCGCGCGTGAGGTCGGCGAGCATGGCGATGACCACTGCTGACACCGCGCCTGCGCCCTGCACGATACGGCCGAAAATAATCCAGTAAATATCGTGCGACGAAGCGGCGATAAAACTGCCGATGGCAAATAACATTAAACCGACATACAGAACTCTTTTGCGTCCGTACTTGTCCGATAGCCAGCCGAAAGGAATTTGCAGTGCGGCTTGTGTAAGTCCGTATGCGCCGAGCGCAATGCCGATCAGCGTGTGGTCGGTGCCACTGGGCAAAGTGGCGGCATATAAGGCGAACACCGGCAAGATGATAAACATGCCGAGCATGCGCAAACTAAAAATCGCCGCGAGGCTGGCGGCGGCGCGACGTTCTAGGGCAGTGAGTTTTTCTGAAGCGAAATCGGCGGGCATAAACTGCGTATGGAATTTTTCTGTGGGTAAACTGCGTAATGAAACAACACTATCAACAGCATGGGACAAGTTTGTTGAGTGGCGTATATTAACAGGTTGCCTAATTTCTCTCTAACCCGCTGGCGCGTCGAACGACTTCCGCGCCCGCATTAAAAATATTCAATTAAATCAAACACTTATGGAATATATCAAAGTACGCGGCGCACGCACGCATAATCTGAAAAATATCAGCCTCGATATTCCACGCAATCAACTGGTGGTGATTACCGGTCTTTCCGGATCGGGCAAGTCGTCGCTCGCGTTCGATACGCTGTATGCCGAAGGTCAGCGGCGCTATGTCGAATCACTGTCGGCATATGCACGGCAATTTTTGCAATTGATGGAAAAGCCCGATGTCGATTTGATTGAAGGTTTATCGCCAGCCATTTCCATCGAGCAAAAAGCCACCTCGCACAATCCGCGATCCACTGTTGGCACGGTGACCGAGATCCACGATTACTTGCGCCTGCTGTTCGCGCGTGCGGGCGATCCGTTTTGCCCGGAGCACAATATCAAACTCGAAGCGCAAAGCGTCGCGCAAATGGTCGATCATGTGCTCGCCCTGCCCGCCGACACCAAGCTGATGATCCTGTCTCCCATCGTCGCCAATCGCAAAGGCGAACAAGTCGAGATGATAGAAGAATTGCGCTCGCAGGGTTTTGTCCGCGTGCGCATCAACGGCAAAGTGTATGAAATCGACACGACACCGAAGCTGGATAAAAATAAAAAACATACGATAGAAGTCGTCGTCGATCGCCTCAAAGTCGCGCCCGACATGAAACAACGCCTGGCGGAAAGTTTTGAAACCGCCCTGCGTCACGCTGACGGTCGTGCGGTGGCAGTGGAAATGGATTCCGGCGCGGAACATATGTTCTCCGCGCGCTTCGCTTGTCCGGTGTGTTCCTATTCTCTGCAGGAATTAGAGCCGCGCTTGTTCTCGTTTAACAACCCGATGGGCGCGTGTCCGCGCTGCGATGGCTTGGGGCAAATTAGTTTCTTCGATCCCAAGCGTGTGGTCGCCTTTCCGCATATGTCGCTCGCAGCGGGCGCGGTAAAGGGTTGGGACCAGCGCAACCAGTTTTATTTCCAGATGATGATCAATCTGGCCGAGCATTATGAGTTTGATCTGGATAAACCATTCGAAGACTTGCCAGAAAAAATCCGCAACATCTTATTGTTCGGTAGCGGCAAAGATAAAATCGCCTTCAAGTATCCGGGGGAGCGCGGCAAGCTGGCGGTGCGCGAGCACGCATTCGAAGGCATCATCGTCAACCTCGAACGCCGTTACAAAGAAACCGATTCGCTGGTGGTGCGCGAAGAGTTGGCAAAATATCTCAACAGCCAGCCCTGCCCGGAATGCGAAGGCACGCGCCTGCGCATCGAAGCGCGCAATGTGCGCGTGGCGGATAAAACCATTTACGAAATCAGCGCCATGCCGCTGAAGCATACCCAAACGCTATTTGAAAAATTAAAACTCAAAGGCCACAAACAAGCCATAGGCGAAAAAATCATCAAGGAAATCGCCGCGCGCGTGCAATTCCTCAACAACGTCGGGCTGGATTATTTACAGCTCGAACGCTCCGCCGACACGCTCTCTGGCGGCGAAGCGCAGCGCATCCGCCTCGCCTCGCAAATCGGTTCCGGCTTGACCGGTGTGATGTATGTGCTCGACGAACCGTCCATTGGCTTGCATCAGCGTGACAACGATCGATTGCTCACCACGCTGAAACGCCTGCGCGATTTAGGCAACTCGGTGATCGTGGTCGAGCATGATGAAGACGCCATCCTCAACGCTGACTACGTATTCGACATGGGGCCAGGCGCGGGCGAGCACGGCGGCAAGATCGTCGCGCAAGGCACGCCGGCACAAATTCTGAAGGATCCGCAATCATTAACCGGAAAATATTTATCCGGCAAAGCCGGCATCATCATCCCCAAGCAACGCACCAAGCCGGATAAAAAACGCCGCCTCACCATCACCCACGCGACCGGAAACAATCTGAAAGACGTGACGTTGAATATTCCGGTCGGCTTATTTACCGCCATCACCGGTGTATCCGGCTCGGGCAAATCAACACTGATTAACGACACGCTGTATTACGCCATCGCGCGCCATTTATACGGCAGCACCAGCGAGCCGTCGGCGCACGAAGAAATCCACGGCCTGGAATTTTTCGACAAAGTCATCAGCGTCGATCAAAGCCCCATCGGTCGCACACCGCGCTCCAACCCAGCGACTTACACCGGCCTGTTTACGCCGATCCGCGAATTATTCGCCGGCGTAAAAGAATCGCGCGAACGCGGTTACGGACCGGGACGTTTTTCCTTTAACGTCAAAGGTGGCCGGTGCGAAACCTGCCAAGGCGACGGCGTGATCAAGGTCGAAATGCATTTTCTGCCGGACGTATATGTACCGTGCGACGTGTGTCACGGCAAACGCTACAACCGCGAAACGCTGGATGTGCGTTACAAAGATAAAAACATCACCGAAATCCTCGCGCTCACCGTCGAACACGCGCATGAGTTTTTCAAAGCCGTCCCTGTCGTCGCGCGCAAGCTGCAAACTTTGCTCGACGTCGGCCTCGGCTACATCACGCTAGGTCAAAGCGCGACCACACTGTCCGGCGGCGAAGCACAACGCGTGAAACTGTCGCTCGAATTATCCAAACGCGACACCGGTCGCACGCTCTATATTTTGGATGAACCAACCACCGGCTTGCATTTCCACGACATCGATCAATTGCTCGGCGTGTTAAATCGCTTGCGCGATCACGGCAACACCATCGTCGTCATCGAACACAACCTCGACGTCATCAAAACCGCCGATTGGATTATCGATATGGGCCCGGAAGGCGGCGACGGCGGCGGAGAAATTATTGCCGAAGGTACACCGGAAGAAGTGGTGCTCAATCCGCGCAGTTATACGGGGCAATATTTGAAGCCGGTGTTGATTAAAAGTGCAAAACGCAAAGCAGCGTGAGCATTTTATTTAATTAAATAAATATTCGTTCATCTATCATTTGGTAAATCGAAGAAAGAACAGCTCACCCATCTGCGCCGCCGCTATTTCTGCTGCCTAGCGGGGGCCGTCGGCGAGCACATGTTTGAGCTACGCGGCGCTTACGATTTCAATTGAAGGTGAAAGCGAGGTTGTGCTCGACGCCCGCTAGGCAGCAGAAA
>JAYVJD010000163.1:0-4131 GCA_043769625.1 Pseudomonadota bacterium
ATTTCGTCAACGAAATATCCCATTGCGTCGATGTTGCCGGGCCAGTCCATTGAGCCACAGAAGACGATGTTCGGCGTGCCCGCACTGGGCGGCGAGCGAAACGGATTCTGTTTCACATTCAGTCCAGTTGGAATCACGGCGACATTTTTATTATGGCCATGGGACTCAAAATAGGCTTTGTCGCGCTCTGAAATCGCAATGACAGCATCGTAACGCTTCAGTTGTTCGCGTTCGAAACGCTCCATCTTGCCCGTCTGTGCGCGCCAAACCGCGCGCCACAGTGCATTTTTCGCTACGTCGATGTGGCGTCGAAATATTTCTGCTTCGATGTTATGTGTGAACAACACCGATGGCACCGGTAACTTGTAAGGCACTAACACGCCCGTGTGGGGAAAATCGACTACTACGACATCGGGCTTAGTCTCGAGTGCTTCGGCGACGCGGCGCGGTGCGGCGCTCGAACGATCGGTCGCGACTGCAACGGGCAGGCGCGAGAGCAGACACATCATTCGATATATGGGGAAGAGTCGACCGCGAGGCGATTCCGGCCAGTAGATGAACTTGTCACACAGTTCGTCGAGTTTTGCGCGGTCGGCATTGCGTTTTTCTTCGGAGCACGGTGCAATCAGCGTGACCTCGAAACGCCCGCCCTTCAGGCCCATGAGTATGTCGCGCGTGCGAACCTTACCGCCAGAGTCGGCAGGAATCAGATAGCGGGGAGAGATAAATAGCAGCTTTGGTTTCATGCGCAGTCGCAATTAGGAAAGATTAATATTTTTTCTTTCCGACCTGAACTGTAGCGTCGGATCCGCGCGTAGTCAATTCACGGTATTGATTCGGGATAACTTTGGCGTGCTTGATTCTAGTGCCGCTCACTAGACTCAATGCTGCTAATGCGAGCGAATCGTGTATGATTATTTTCATTCGAATACGCGGTGTTTAGTCCATGAAAGAAATTGTTGTCAGCGTCGTCGCCGTGATGATTCTCGCGCTTTTGGCTGGTATTTATTACCAAAATCATCGCCGCTTTCATCAACCTTTACTGAGCACACCGTATCAAGCGGTCATGCTCGAAAACGGCACTATGTTTTACGGGCGCATCGATCATCTCGGCACGGATTATCCAGTTTTGCGCGATGCTTTCACTATCCGCCAGGAGCTTGATCCGCAAACCAATCAGCCGCGCTATGTTTTGATCAAACGCAAGGACGAACTCAATGGCGCCGACCATATGATTTTTCCCGCCACGGCCATTTCCTTTGTCGAACCGGTGCAAGCGACTTCGACCATCGGCAAGCTCATTGAGCAGAGCAGCGTTCGATAACTGCGGTAGCTTGGACGCTCAAACATTTTTGGCTGCAAGTGCGTTGCTCCGCGCGCGCAGCGGTGCCGCCAGGCAACGTTCAATGATTCCATCCAAGCGCCGCATCGAGCTTTCCCATTGATGGTGCGAGAGCATTCGATTTCTGCCTGCGAGCGCCAGGTGCTGCCGTTCCGCCGGATTCTCGAGAATTTGTAGTATGGCCGTTGCCTGCTCGGCACTCGTGTCCGCAACGAGAAAATGTTCGCCTGCGTCGGCAAGAACGCCGCCAGCCGCTATCGTAGTCGTAACGACCGGCACGCCGGCGGCCATGGCTTCCAAAATTTTATTCTGCGTTCCGCGCGCGATGTTGAGCGTCGCCACCGACAGCGCCGCGCGTTTCAAATACGGACGTACGTCGGCTACCCAGCCAGTCACGCTCACGCCCGGCAACTCAGCGAGTTTCAACACAGCCGGCGACGGATCGGCGCCGACGATTTCCAGCTTCAAATTCGGACGACGCGCGCGGATTTGCGGCAGCACATTGGCGCAAAAATCGAACATGCACTGTTGATTAGGGTAGTAGTCCATACGACCGAGAAAGCATATCGTATTCGCATCGTAGGGTTCAGCCGATGGTGAAAAAAAGTCACAGTTGACGCCATTGGGAAACCAGTCCGTCGGAAGATCCGCGTCGAAGCGGCTCAAAGTCTCCCACTCTGCTCGGGTAGTAGCCGTAGACATGTCGAACTTGTGCGCCAGCAACTTTTCCGCGCGCAGCATTTTAGTGCCTTCAAGCCGATAACCCATGGACAACGGAAACGGTTTTTGTTCGGCATATTCAAGCCACTTCTGTGAATCCATATCGCCAAAGTCGAGAATCTTGCGAATGCCCGGCACGTCTTCCACGTATTGCGCGACAGAAGAACAATGGACGAAGATAAGATCGAACTTTTGATTTTGAATCAGCGAATTGATTCGACGCGCCAGGGATGGCGAATAGAAAAACCCCATGGACGAAGGCTGCGCGAGCGGCAGGCGGGCGATCATCCGCAACGCCTGAATCGGATTTCTGACGCGCGCCATTTCGTACGCGGCACAATGCGGCGCAATGCCGTGCGCGGCGCTGGCTTCGTCGCTGGAACGCACCAACGAGGCCACGGTTACTCGATGTGTCGACGAGAAATGCTTGATCATGTTAAAGGGTCTGATCTTTCCGCCACGATTTGGCGGAAAGGGAAAGCGATGACATACGTACAGAATGTTCATGATGTCAGCCGGGAATTTTGACGGGCGCTGTGCGGCGCGCCCACGAAATTACCGGACCGCGAAGCCATCGATAACGCGTTCGTTCATCGCTTACGACTCAGCCGATTTTAGACAAACGTATATCATCACGTGGGGGCCAATCAGCGGTGCGCCAGGTGTATTGCCTTTGTGGATCACTTGCATTACATCAAAGCCTGATTGTTCGAGACTGGTTTTTGCGGCCTGTACGGTATATTTGTTTTGCACCGGTTGGTGTATGGGCTTATAGAACTTGCCGGCGAGCCATTTTACTAGCTTGATGGGATGCGGCCGCGGCCAGATATACTCCGATATTTTCTGCTGTAGGCTTTGCCCGCGGGTAAGATGGACGTGGAGTAAGACGATGTAGTGCCCGCCAACTTTCACCGCGCGCCGTAGCTCGCTGTTGGCGGCGTGATCATCGATAAAATGCTCCATCACACCAACGCTCGCAATCAGGTCGAAGTAGTTGTCGGGGAATGGCAATCGCTCGCACAGGGCGACACTAAGCTGCGCCGGCGTTCGCGCTTGGGTTTTTTGCAGCGCTTGGGCAGAAAGTTCGGTGCCGAATTTTTCAGGCGCCTTAATCGCCGCTAGCACGAGACCTTCGCCGCAGCCTACTTCCAACACCCGCTGCGGCTGGTATTTAGCTATTAGCGCGGCAAAATACGCGATGAATTCCGTTGATCGTCCTTGGTTTTCCCATACATTGGAATGCTCGGTGTAGATCGAATCGTAGGCGTCGACGATTTCTCGAGATTCGCGGTAGCGCTCATCCTTCGGCAATAGAACTGGAAAGCCCTTCGACATCGGATAATCGTGATTGCAATGGGAACAACGCATTCCAATAAGTGCCGCCTTACAATCCGGACAGACATACATTTTTATTAGCTACCTACGGTTTTGATTGAGACACAGAACCCCAGCCATCGCTGCACGGGATATCAATTCAGCTATACGCGAATTGCTCAACGATTATAGCAAGGAATTTAATTTCGCCTACCGCAATGGAATGAGGCGTGTATCCGCAGCCTCAAATTCAGCGAATGCCTAACAATTACGCCCAAGCGCCTTGATACGCCCGATCGCCTTGCGCCCTATTCGGCCTTAATGGGTCAGAAAAAGGCGCCAGAGCAGGGCAAAAAACAGGTCGTTGCAAACCTTTTATGATCACGCTTCGCTTGTCATCCTCTGCGCTTGATCACGGGAACTTTTTGCAGGAAAAAGCGTTGCCCACACATCGCACAGGATGTGGCACGCGGCAGCCTAATCGCCGTCACCGGAGATGATCCGGCGGCTGTCGACGAGACTTGGAATGCCGGCCGAGGTGCTAATTCATCCTTATGATGAGACGCGGGCGGCCTGAACTACAGCGGCAAAGCTTGTCGACATAATTCCCGTCAGAAGGTACGGCAATTCGAGCAAGACATGGACGCGAACTCGCCTGTCATTCCCGCCTTCGCGGGGACGCTGCGCACACAGCGCGCTATCTCGCAAGGCATGGTCCATGAGACAACGTCCATGCGCTTCTCCAGCCATAGCTA
>JAYVJD010000164.1:0-4101 GCA_043769625.1 Pseudomonadota bacterium
TTGCTCTAACTGTTCTATAGATACTGGTAGCAAATATGTCAAGGTAGGGTTTTATGCGGGAATTCAGGTAAAGCGTCTCAGTAGGTTGTATTTTTGGACTACAACGACCATGCAATCGATACAAAAAACGATTCAAACCATTGGCTTATCGTCCAAGCGCTACGCCCTCGCGCCGTGGATCTGCACCGCCCTGCCAACGATTTTTTGTGCGCCAGATGCCGTGGAGTCCGCTGTTCATTTCAATCCGCTTGACGTCATGGCCAAGCGATTGTAGGGCGGCGGCTATATTTTCCAACTCCGTGCCTTGCTCCAATTCCGTTGGCCCGTTGCGGCTGCCAAAATTGGGGAGATCAATTGCCTGCTGTATATCCAGGTTCCAGTCGAGCACACCGACCACAGTCTTGGCGACGTAATTAATAATCGCACTGCCGCCGGGCGAGCCGACGATGCCGACGAGTTTATTTTTTTCGTCGAAGATCATCACTGGCGTCATGCTGCTGCGCGGACGTTTGCCCGGCGCGATTCGATTCGCAACCGGCTGGCCATTTTCTTCGGGTAAGAAGGAAAAATCGGTCATTTGATTATTCAGTAAGAATCCGCGCACCATTTGTCGGCTGCCGAACGCATCTTCAATCGTTGTCGTCATCGACACCGCATTGCCTGCGCTATCGACGATACTGATGTGACTGGTCGAATTAAATTCCAGCGCGTTATCGTCAGCTTGCGAAATTTTCTCTACGGTCATTTCGCCAGGCTGCGCGACACCCATCGATTTTTCTGGCCGGATTAAATCAGCCCTTTGCTTGATGTAGTTTGGGTTGAGTAAATCCGCAAGCGGCACTGTAACGAAATCACTATCCGCCACATAGCGCGCGCGGTCAGCATAGGCAAGGCGCCCGGCTTCGCTGATTAAATGCACGGCGCCGGAAGCGTTTGGGCGCATGGTGGCAAGATCAAATTTTTCTAACACACCCAAGATTTGTAATAGCGCGATGCCGCCGGAGCTGGGCGGCGGCATGCTACAAATTTTGTAGCGCCGATATTGTCCGCACACGGGTTCACGCGCTTTTGCCTGATAGTTGCGTAAGTCTTCGAGCGCTAATACGCCGGGATTTTGCGCCGCGCCGGTCACGGCTTGCACGATATCGCGCGCGATATCGCCGCGATAAAAAGCGTCTGCGCCGTGTTCGGAGACTTTGCGCAGAGTTTTATTAAGTATTTGATTATATTGAATTATTTTTACTGCCTTGGGATTACCTTGCGCATCAAAAAAATACTCGCGTGCGGCGGTCTGACTCGGCAGAAATTTATCTTTTGCAATTAATCCATTCAAGCGCGGCGAAATCGGAAAGCCCTTTTTCGACAAGTTCATCGCCGGCTTAAACAATTTTTTCCAGGCTAATTTTCCATGCCGCGCATGCGCCATTTCCAACATGCGTAATAGTCCAGGCACGCCGACAGATTTACCGCCCACTACCGCGTCATAAAATTTTTGCGGCTTGCCTTCGGCATCCAGAAACATTTCCGCCGTCGCCGCTTGCGGGGCGGTCTCGCGCCCATCATAGGCTACAAGTTTTTTTGTTTTAGCCTCGTAGTGCAGCATAAACGCCCCGCCACCAATGCCCGATGATTGCGGCTCGACTAAATTCAACACCATTTGCACGGCGATTGCGGCATCGACGGCGCTGCCGCCGCGTTGTAATACTTTATATCCTGCCTCCACAGCGAGCGGATTAGCCGCAACGACCATCATTTTTTTTGCGCGAAGGATTTTTTTCGTTTGATTGCCCGTGGAAGATTCCGGCGCCGGCGGTTGATCAAACGCTCCCGCCGATAGCGCGAAACACATCAAGCCGCAAGCCAATACTTGCGCGAAATAACCCTGAAGACCGATCAAATACCCCACAACACGCTCCTTAATTGGGTGACCCAACCCGTATGACGAATTTCTACCTTGGCTAACCCTACGGCATGATTTATGCAGAACATATGTGCGGTTCACCTTTCAACAGCAAAATAAATGAAGGAGAAAATGATGAAATTATTTCGCGCAATTGTGCTGACGCCGATTTTCGCGGTGAGCTTACTCGCCTTGGCCGACGATGAGGGTGGGTTCAAAGCCAAACTGGAAGGATATCAGGAAGTGCCGGCCATCTCCTCGCCCGGCTCGGGGAAATTCATGGCGAAAATATTGGCTGATGGCAGCATCCAATATGAGCTGAGCTATAAGGATTTGGAAGGGACGCCCTTTATGTCGCATATTCATCTGGGGCAAAAGCACACCAGTGGCGGCATTATGGTGTGGCTGTGTGGCAATGCGCCCGACGCCAACCCACCTGTGGGCACGCCCGCTTGCCCCGTCCCTAGCGGCACTGTTAGTGGCAATCTCACCGCAGCCAATGTCCTTGGGCCGACTGGCCAATTGGTGACGGTTGGCGAATTTTCTGACCTGGTCAACGCGATGAAAGCCGGCGCCGCTTATGTAAACATACACAGCACCAAGGTTCGTTCAGGCGAAATACGCGGACAGATTAAAGGCGACTAATCAATCCCCCTTCCGTCATTTTTGCAGGGCACGCTATTAGTACGCGCTCAAGCGCTGTATTGAAACGGCATACTCCGGCGACACGCAACGCCACGATGCAGCCCAAATGGAATGACGGCTTTTTATTTTTTTTCCGCTTTTAACCATGCTTCACGCCATTTTTCCGGCAGCGCACCCGGCTTATCTTTCAATAGCAATGCACAAGTATCTTTTGCCCCAGTCTGTAATGTGACGTCAAACGCCATCAGCTCGTCGCGACGAAACGCGAGCATCATGACGATGTCGCCCGGCGATTTACGGCTGAGCAATTTCTCCAGGGATTTGGCGTTTACGCGCAAACCCTCGATGGCGATGATGCTATCGCCGGCCGACAAGCCGGACTTTTGCGCGGCACCGTCGTCGAACACTTGCACTAATTTCGCTTCATGATTGCCGGAAATTTTCGCGCCTAAAGCCACGCGAGGACGCGGATTTTTCTTGCTCGGCGTACCACCTTTGTCAGCTTCGCCTTCTGCTTCGCGCAACACATAGTCCACACCGAAATCCTGCAACAAATCGCGCAAGGGCAAATCGTCGGTTCCGCGCACTGCAAAATCGAAGAAGGCTTTCAAGTTCAATCCGGTCACTTTTTGCGCCAATTGCTCAAAGCCGTCTTCAGGCAGTCCAATATTTTTGGCACCGAAGAAATCCCACAGCGCACACATCACATCGTCGAGCGATTTTTTGTTCTTTGTTTCGCGTCGAATATGCAAATCCAGCGCTAATCCGACCAAACAACCTTTGGCGTAGTAGCTGATACCGGCATTGATTGAATTTTCATCCGGGCGATAAAATTTTGTCCACGCATCGAAGGAAGATTCCTCAATACTTTGCTTCATTCTTCCGCCGCTGCGCAAGATTCGGGTGATGGTTTCTCCCAGCAATTGCAAATATACCGCCTGCGAAATCAAACCCGTGCGTACCAATACCAAATCATCGTAATAGGAAGTCAGACCTTCGAACATCCACAATAAACGCGTGTAATTTTCCCGGGATAAATCATACGGATGAAAAGCTGCGGGAAGAATGCGCTTTACGTTCCACGTATGAAAATATTCGTGGCTGACCAGACCAAGAAAATTGCGGTATGACTCGCCGATCTCTTTTTGATTTTTTTGCGGCAAATCATCTCGGCTACACAATAAGGCGGTACTCGCGCGATGCTCCAGACCGCCGTAGCCTTCGCCTACTGCCGTAACCAAAAAATAATATTGGCTCATCGGCGGTTTATCACCGTCGTGAAAAAAATCGATTTGATACTCGCAGATTTTTTTCGCATCGCGCGCCAGACGCTCAAGATCGGCATCATGCAAGCCAGTTATGGCGATGTGATGCGGCGCGCCGCCCGCGCGGAAACTCACCAGGTCAAACTCACCCATCTCAACTGGATGATCAATTAACTCAGAATAGTTGGCCGCCGTATAAGTGCCAAAACCAAATTCCTTCGCGCCAGCGCGCGTCATCGCCGTCGCGACACGCCAGTCTGTGTAGGGTTTACCTGCGGGTTGATTAATTTC
>JAYVJD010000165.1:0-4090 GCA_043769625.1 Pseudomonadota bacterium
TCACAGCGGCTTCGATCATCACGCTGAATTGTTCGTCGCGTTTTTTGCCCGCGCCAACATTGCCCGGGTTGATGCGATATTTCGCCAAGGCTTCGGCGCAATCCGGGTATTGCGTGAGTAACTTATGGCCGTTGAAATGGAAGTCGCCGACCAGCGGCACGTTGCAATTCATTTTATCCAGCAGGTCGCGAATGCGCGCGACTTGCGCGGCGGCTTCGGGACTGTTGACGGTAATGCGTACCAATTCGGAACCGGCGCGCGCGAGTGCTGCGACTTGTTTGGCTGTGCCTTCTGCATCCGCCGTATCGGTGTTGGTCATCGATTGCACAACGATCGGCGCGTCGCCGCCGACCAGCACATCGCCCACCAGAACCATGCGCGTTGTACGACGGGGTATCAGATCAGCGAACAGACTCATTGCAGTGTGAACCGCGCGACTTCGCGGCCGATATGTTGTGCCATGTCCACTGGCTTGCCGTTAAAACTGATGCTGACATATTCCGCGTTGCCAACAGTAAAGCGCAGTGGCGGCGCGCCGCTGATTTCTTTAGTCGAGCCGGCTGGATTGAGTTCGGAATAAATAATTTTTCCTCGCACGTCGGTGACTTCCACCCACGCATCGCGTTTGAATTTCATTTGTGCGGTAGCGACCACGCGCTTGGCCTTGGCTTCCTCTGCAGCCTTTTCTGCAGCTTTGGCTTTCTCGGCAGCTGCTTTTTCGGCGAGGGCTTTTTCTTCGGCTTTTTGCGTCGCTTTTTGGGCGGCGATGTCTGCGGCGGTTTTTTCCGCCGCGGCTTTTTCCGCTGCAGCCTTTTCTGTTACGGCGATGCGCGCAGTTTTATCCGCTTCTTTTTCCGCGGCAATTTTCTCGGCGGCTAATTTATCCAAAGCGCGTTTTTCTTCCTGCGCTTTTTCGGCGGCCAATTTGTCGGCTGCGATTTTGTCGGCGGCCAATTTGTCTGCCAAGGCGCGTGCCTCGGCAGTTTTTTCTGCTGGGCTTTTTTCTATCGCTGCTGGCGCAGGCGTGGCAGTTACGCTAGTTTGCGGGGTAACCACATCCAGTTTCAGCCCGCTTTGCGTAGCGCCCTCGCCCGTCATCGGCGCAGCAGTTTCCTGCGGCGGCACGGCGGCGACATTACTCCAAGGGAATTGGCGCTCGCCGGAAAAATACCAGAGCGAGCCAAACGCCAACACGCCGACGAGGACCAAACCAATAATACCGGGTGTCGGCTGTTTGATTTGCGGCATGCCCAATCCCATATTCGTGTCTTGAAACCGAATTCTGGACGCTTCGAGGCCAATTTTAGGCGCGGCTTCGGTGGGCACGGCCGACTCGTAAGCCTTGATCACTGGCTCAGCGTCGATATTGACCAGCTTGGCGTAATTGCGAATCAGGCCGCGCACAAAGGTCGCGCCGGGCAAGCGTTGGTAATCGTCGGCTTCGAGTGATTCAAGTTGATTCACCCCGCGACGCAACTGCGTGGCGACTTCGGTTACGCTCATATTGGCGTTGCGCCGCGCCGCCGCGAGCATTGCGCCGGCCGTGGCACCGATGCCGTATAAGCTCTGTTGTTCAGGCACCGTGTTCATTCAAATTTACCTGCCAGCAAGGCCTGAGTTTCCACCGCGCTGGGGAAACGACGGCGTAATTGCTCGGCATAGCCGCGTTCGTTTTCGCGATTGCCGAGTTTGCGCTCAACGCGCACCCCCAGCCATAAATACTCGGCATTCGGCGCGGCGTTTTGCATCAGACGCTTCATATAGGCGCGCGACTCGGCCAGATTATTTCGCTTGTAATGAATGTCGGCCAAGTTGAACAGCGCCGCTTGCATGTCGGGTTGTTGCCCTAGTGCTTTACGGAAAAAATCTTCTGCCGCGGCATCGTCGCCCATTTTGCGTGAGCAAATGCCGGCGTTGTAAAGGGACCGCTCAGGGGTGGAATAAAGCGGGTTTTTTTGCGCAGCGGCAAAATATTTTAACGACGCGGCCTCTTGGCTGCGATTACATAAATACCAACCGTAGTTGTTATTGGCGTCGGAGTCGGCCGCGTTAATGCGCAAAGCCTGTTCGAAATTTTTCACCGCCAGCGCGTCTTCACGCAATTCCATATACACCAAGCCGGACAAACTATAGGCCGGTACGTAGTTCGGATCAGCGCGTAAAGCTTCGCCGATTTCTTCCAGCGCGACGCCGTGTTGGTTGCGCGCAAAATAGCCTGAGGCTAACTCAGTGTGTACGCGGGCAATGTCTTTTGCTTGCGTAGCGGCATCTGGTTTTGCCAGGGGCGCTGAGCCGGAGCTAGTAGAAATACAGCCGGATAAAAATAATCCGACCAATGACAACGTAATCATTACGCTCGAATTTCTCATCGTGTGAACTCCACTATTTTGTGTGCAGTACGTTTGGTTTTATCAATCACTTTACCGGCTAATTGGCCGCAAGCTGCATCGATATCTTCACCCCGCGTTTTGCGCGTGGTCACAATAATATTGTTATTAATCAATATGTTACGAAACTCACGAATCGTGTCATTACGTGAACGTTGGTAGCCCGAATCGGGGAAACTATTGAACGGAATCAAATTAAATTTACACGGAATATCCTGCACCAGTCGGACCAATTCGTGCGCATGCTGTGGAGTATCATTGATGCCGTCGAGCATGACGTATTCAAACGTGATGAAGTCACGTGGCGCATTTTCCAGATAGCGCTTGCATGACGCCATCAGCTCGGCCAATGGATATTTTTTATTGATCGGCACCAGCTCATCGCGCAACTTGTCGTTCGGCGCATGCAGCGAGACTGCCAAAGCTACCGGGCAACGTTCACGCAATTTTTCCAGCGCGGGCAAAATCCCCGTAGTGGATAGCGTGACGCGGCGGCGCGACAAACCATAACCGAAATCGTCGAGCATGATGTCCATCGCAGTGGTCACGCTGTCGAAATTCGCCAGCGGTTCGCCCATGCCCATCATCACCACGTTGGAAATAATCCGTTCACCTTTCGGGTCGTGGCCCATCGCCTTATTCGCCCACCACACTTGGCCGATGATTTCCGCCACGGTGAGATTGCGATTGAAACCTTGGCGACCGGTTGAGCAAAACGTGCATTCCAGCGCGCAACCGACTTGCGACGAGACGCATAGCGTACCGCGTGTTTCTTCCGGAATGAAGACGGCTTCGATGGCATTACCGCCGCCGACTTCGAGCAGCCACTTGCGTGTGCCGTCTTTGGAAATTTGTTCTTCACGCAATAGCGGCGGCTCAATCACCGCGTGCTGGGATAATTTTTCGCGCAGCGATTTGGATATGTCGCTCATGTTGGCGAAATCGGTTTCGCCGGCATGGTGAATCCAGCGCAGCAATTGCTTGGCGCGAAAAGGCTTCTCACCCAGAGATTCGAGGTAAGAAGCCAGTTGCGGCAAATTGTAGTTCAGCAGGTTAACGGTCATGGACCTCACCTATTGGTTTTGCTCAGCGCGAATAAACGTTGAGCGCAGGGAAAAAGTAAGCGATTTCATTTTGTGCTGTTTCTACAGCGTCGGAGCCATGCACGGCATTGGCGTCGATGCTGTCAGCGAAATCAGCGCGTATCGTGCCTTTGTCGGCCTTTTTCGGATCCGTCGCGCCCATCAGGTCGCGGTGTTTCAGAATTGCGTTCTCGCCTTCAAGGGCTTGCACAATCACCGGACCGGAAATCATGAAGGTCACCAAATCGTTAAAAAACGGACGTGATTTATGCACGGCGTAAAAGCCTTCGGCTTCAGCACGCGACAAATGCATCATGCGCGCAGCGATGATTTTCAAGCCGGCGTTTTCAAAACGCGTGTAAATTTGACCAATGACATTTTTGGCAACGGCATCGGGTTTAATAATTGAAAGCGTACGTTCAACAGCCATGTAATTTTCTCCACTAACTTTATAATAAATAAATACTTACGAACTTTTTATTATATCACGGATGAGGCGGGCAATAAACCCATTCAGCGACTAAACGGCGGGGGCCGAATCTTGCTCCAAGGCCGTGAACTTGGGTATAGTGAGCGAATAAAAATAAACAGTGAACAGCCTATATATATAGGCCGAACGCA
>JAYVJD010000166.1:0-10660 GCA_043769625.1 Pseudomonadota bacterium
CGATCAAGCCTTGCGGGTCGTCGATCAAATGCGTTCGCGAGGGGGCTTGAAATTGAGTGGACGGTGAGGGCGGCGTGACGATGATGGCGGCGATGGGTATTGGTTGGATAAGCAGTGCGTGCAGGGTTTTGACTTCATCTTCCGACAGGCCATGGCGACCGCAGAAAAATAATCCGGTGAAACCGCTTTGCAGTAAATCGATGAGCCAGGTTTCTTTACCGTTCAATATTATCGGCACGTCGGCGGCGGGCATGCCGGGTGTGAGCGTGCATTTGAACGGGCCGCTGTCGGGTGTGTTCAAGCGTGATAAAGAATAGGTGGCCGGAACGGACAATCGTCCGCTGTTCACCAGCTTGCGCGCGAAGGGATTTTGTTCGGCGAGTTCCAGAGTCGCATCGCGGAAGGTTTGGCTGATTTTGCTTTGCGGCGAGAGGAAGTCGGTGCTGCGTGTGGAGTTGAGTATGTTTTCGTCGGCGGCAAAACTGCGTTCTTCGTGATAGGTGTCGAGCAAAGTCTTTGGTGCTTTATTATTCAACACCAAAGATAATTTCCAGCCGAGGTTATCGGCGTCCTGCACGCCGCCGTTGCCGCCGCGCGCGCCGAAGGGCGACACTTGATGCGCCGAATCACCAGCGAATAAAATCCGGCCGTGACGGAATTTTTCCATGCGCCGGCATTGAAAAGTATAAACGCTGACCCATTCCAACTCGAACGGCACGTCGTCACCGAGCATGGCCTTGATGCGTGGAATGACGCGCTCCGGCTGTTTTTCCAATTCGGCGTCGGCATCGCGGCCCAATTGGAAATCGATGCGCCATAAATTATCCGGTTGTTTGTGCAGCAAGGCGGATTGGCCGGGATGAAACGGCGGGTCAAACCAGAAGCGACGCTCCGAGGGGAAGTCGGCTTGCATGATGACGTCGGCGATGAGAAAGCGGTCTTCAAATACCTGGCCTTTGAACGTCAGGCCGAGGCTCTCGCGTATCGGGCTGCGCGCGCCGTCGCAAGCGATGAGCCAATCGCAAGTGATGGAATAATGTCCGTCGGGTGTGTCGATTTGCAGCTCGATGTGATCGGCAAAGTTTTTCACCGCCGTGACTTTGTTTTTCCAGCGCAGGTCGGTTTTGTGTAAATCGTTAACGCGATTCACCAGCGCTTCTTCCAAATAATATTGCGGCAGGTTGACGAAAGCCGGGCGCTTGTGCCCGCTTTCCGGTTGGAGGTCGAAGGAATATAACTCGCGCTCGCGCCTATACACGCGCCCGACATTCCACTGCACGCCTTTGTCGGCGATTTCGTCACCGCAACCTAAACGATCGAGAATTTCCAGCGTGCGCTTGGCGTGACAAATGCCGCGCGAACCGACGCTGACGGTGTTGTTGTCGTCGAGCAAAACGGTTTCGATACCGTGCAATGCGAAATCCGCCGCGCACGCAAGGCCGATGGGTCCTGCGCCGACGATGACCACGCGATGATGCGCAGGTTTGGTCGCGCGTTGATCGGGCGAGGGGACGTATTCATAAACAGGATTTTGATAATGGGTATTCATATTTCAATTTTTGTGGGAATTCCAATTTTCGATTGAAATGCGAATAATTTTTATCCGTTCGTGGTGAGCTTGTCGAACCACAAGCCCTTCGACAAGCTCAGAGCGAACGGTTGGTGAATCATGACATGAGAGTGGTGCCTATGATGCATTTAAGAATCTCAACATGTGCGCAGTTAACTAATTGATTATATTCAACTTTATCCTTGCAGCGCCTCCCACATTTCCTTGTCTCTTTGCGCCGTCCAGATGCGCGGATGTTGATGCCCTGTCGCTTCATCGTAAGCGCGGCTGACGTCGAACGGCAAGCAATGATCGAAAATGACCCACTCACCGAATTGCGGTTTGAGTTTGGCGTAAGTGTCTTCATAAATTTTTCGCAAAGGCTTTTTGTTTTGCGCGCCTAGTTTTACCGCGTCGAACATTTGCGTGACAAACGCGCGCGTTCCGTCCAGTCCTTCCTTTACTTGCTTCGCGCCTTTCAACGCCGCACCGCGACCTGGCACCAGTGCTTCCGGTTTCAACGCAGCAATGGCATCGAGCGTCGCCGGCCAGTCGGTGAGATAGGCGTCGCCGGTGTATGGCGTGGCGGCGTATTCGACCAGATCGCCGCTGAACAATACTTTCTCTTGCGGCAGCCACGCGACCGTGTCACCTTTGGTGTGGCCGCGACCGAGGTGCATGATGTTCACTTCCAACTTGCCCATATATAAAGTCATGGCGTCGTTGAACACCAGCGTCGGCCAGGTGAGGCCGGGGACGGATTCGACCGCGTTGAACAAACGCGGAAAGCGTTCGACTTCGGATTTGAAATCGGCTTCGCCGCGCTCGACGATCAGCTCATAGGTCCCTTGGCTGGCGATGATTTGCTGCGCGCTATACGCCGATGCGCCCATCACGCGCACCGCGTGGTAATGCGTGAGCAAGACATAACGTATCGGCTTGTCGGTCACTTCGCGGATACGCCGAATCACATCTTGCGCCATCACCGGCGTCGCCTGCGCGTCGATCACCATCACGCTATCGTCGCCGATGATGATGCCGGTATTCGGGTCGCCCTCGGCGGTGTAGGCCCAGGCGTGTTCGCTTAGTTGCGAAAAGGTGACTTTTTTTATTTCGAGATCGGCGTGCGAGGCGAAAGCTTTGCTGGACATGGAAAACTCCTGAAGGAATATCAAAATTATAAAGCAATTTTAGCTCTACGGAAGGAAGCTTCGTTGGTGTATATTGTGCATCAATAACTCTTGGCAAAATAAGCTTGAAAAATAATTTCTACTATGCAGCTAGCGCACGATGAATTCGGCAGACGACATCGCCAAACAAAAAGCCGAGCTGCGCTGGAGCATGCTTGATAAGCGTGATGCGCTCGCGCTTGATGTGCGCGCGAAAATGAATCGCGTCATTACGGCGAAACTATTGGCTTTGCCGGAATATCAGCAAGCAAAAACTATTTTGGCGTATATGAATATCGGCAGCGAATTTGACGCTACCGATTTTATTCGCGATTTGTTGGCAAGAGGGAAAACACTAGTATTACCCAAAGTAAACCAAGCCACCAAGACGCTGGATATTTTTCAGGTGAAAAATCCGACGACAGATTTATTGCCCGGCGTATGGGGCATCGCCGAGCCTGATCCGACAAAATGCCAACTGATTTCAATCCGCGAAGTCGATTTTGTATTAGTCCCCGGCCTCGCGTTTGACGCGAGCGGACAGCGCGTCGGTTATGGCGGCGGCTATTACGACAAGCTGCTTGCCGCTAGTGATAAAAATCTACGGAGAGTGGCTGCGGCGTATGCGATGCAGTTTGTGTCATCGGTGCCAGCGCTACCGCACGATCTCAAGGTTGACATATTAATAACAGAAACTTTAATTTAATCAATGGGTTATATATGACAGCAAAAATCATCGATGGTGTAGAAATTTCAAAAAAATTACGCGCCGACTACGCCAATCGCGTCACGCAACTCAAAGCCAAAGGCATCACACCTGGACTCGCCGTCGTCATCGTCGGTAAAAATTCCGCCTCGCAAGTCTATGTGCGCAACAAACATAAAGCCTGTCAGGACATCGGCATGCACTCCGAAGTGCATGAGCTGAACGAACACGCCACCGAAACGATGTTGCTGATGTTCATCGAAGATTTGAATAATAATCCCGCGATTCACGGCATCCTCGTCCAGTTGCCCTTGCCATCCCATATTGACGAACAAAAAATTATCGAACTCATCAAGCCAGAAAAAGACGTCGATGGATTTCATCCCTACAACGTCGGAAGACTGATGATCGGCGAACCGACTATGCGTTCATGCACACCCTACGGCGTGATGAAAATGTTCGAGCACGAAAATATTACCCTCGAAGGCAAAGAAGCCGTCGTCATCGGCCGCAGCAATATCGTCGGCAAGCCGATGGCGCTGATGTTGATGGCTGAAGGTGCGACCGTCACCATCTGCCACTCCAAAACCCGCGACCTCGCCGCGCATACGCGCCGCGCCGACATCATCGTCGCCGCCGTCGGCAAGCTCGATATGCTCAAAGCCGACATGGTCAAACCCAGCGCAGTCGTCATCGACGTCGGCATGAACCGTAACGCCGAAGGCAAGCTTGCAGGCGACGTAGATATTGAAAGTGTGAAAAATGTAGCCAGCCACATCACGCCGGTTCCCGGCGGAGTGGGACCGATGACGATTACCATGTTGTTGGGGAATACGCTGGAAGCGGCTGAGCGTCTGGCTGCCAACGTCTGACCCACATGGCTGCAGCGCAAGAAAAACTTATTGCCGCAAACATTCGACAAGCGCGCACGTTGCACGGCGTTGAGCCTGAGCGGTACAACATACCTTGGCATTCGTTTGCGCATTTGCTCGACGAACGCGCAAGGCTGACGCCTGACCGAACCTATCTGATTTATGACGATGATAAAACTGGCGCGCGTAGTGAATATTCTTACGCGGCATTCAACCGTCGCGTGAATCAAGTGGCGAATTATTTGCGTGATGTGTTGGGCGTAAAGCGTAGCGAGCGGGTGGCGACGCTGGCGTTTAATCATCCCGACACCATGCTGATTTTTTTCGCTTGCTGGAAAATTGGCGCAGTGGCGACACCGCAAAACGCCAGCGAAGACGATGCGCGTATTGCGTTTATTTTGCAGAATGGCGAATGCCGCGTGATGCTGGCGATGCCTGAGTATCTTGAGCGCGCCGAATCCATCAAGCCGAAGGCGCCTTGCTTGCAAATCATTGCTTTACTTGATGCTGCGTATCAAAAAATACTCGATGTGCAATCAGATAAATTTGTTCCCCCCGCTGTAAATATGCTCGAAGACGAAGCTATGTTGGTCTATACCAGCGGCACGACCGGCGCACCGAAAGGCTTGATGCTGTCGCAATATAATTTGTTCGCCGATTGTAAGGCAATGGCGGAATGGCAAAGCATGACGGCGGATTCGCGCATGATGTGCATACTGCCGATTCATCATATGAATGGCATTAATGTCACGCATGTGTTGCCAATGTTGGTGGGTGCCAGTGTGGTACTGAATCGCGGCTTCAAGGCTAGTACGTTCTGGCAGCGCATGGCAATGGAGAAAGTGCACATCGTGTCCGTGGTGCCGACAATTTTGCAATTTCTGTGCGAAGCGAACGAAGACATTTCACATTTGGATTTATCCGCCTGCAAACATTTTATTTGCGGGGCAGGGACGCTGGCGGTGTCGCTGGTCACACGCTTTGAGGAGCGCTATGGCATCAAGGTCATGCACGGTTATGGTTTGTCGGAGACGACCAGTTTTTCCTGTTTCACCCCGCTGGATTTATCGTCTGAGCAGCATCGGCATTGGTTCACGCATTTCGGTTATCCATCCATCGGCGCGGCGTTGCCGGTGAACGAAATGGCGATTCATGACCAGGAAGGACGCGCACTCAATGCAGGCAAAAAAGGCGAGATTGTCATGCGCGGGCATAACGTGATGCTTGGCTATTTCAAGCGTGATGATGCCAATCTGGAAAGCTTCAAACAGGGTTGGTTTCGCAGCGGCGACGAAGGATTTTTTGAACGGGATGAAAACGGCCGTGCCTTTTATTTCATCACCGGACGCTTGAAAGAACTCATCAATCGTGGCGGCGTCAAATACAGCCCGTTCGAAATTGAAGAAGTATTACTCAGTTGCCCCGGCGTCAAAGTCGGCCTCGCCATTGCGTTTGAAAATGATTGGTACGGCGAAGAAGTCGGCGCGTATGTGGTGAAGGAGGAGGGCGCATCGCTCACTGAAGCACAAGTATTGGCACATTGTCGCAAGCACATGCCGTTCAGTAAATCACCGAAGGCGGTGAAGTTCGGCACGGAGATTCCGGTAACGACGACGGGCAAATATCAGCGACTACAATTGAAATCCTTGTTCAGCGAATATCAATCTGCGCAGTTTAAGGAGTCACGCAAATGACAAAAATAGTTAAATATAATCAAATAGTTATGGTAATTGTGGCAATGGCATTTTTTTCTGCTTTAGCCGTCGCACAAACAACGGAGGAAGCCCCGCAGAAAATTGAAAAAATCGAAGTCAAGGGCATGCGGGAGCCAGCCATCATGCCCTATAAAGAGGCCTACAAAATGCTGACAAGCCTGCAAGCGTCAGCGCATGACAAAGTAGCGATTCGCGTTCGTGTTTTTTCTTCCAACAAAACGGTTAAGTTAAGCGACATCAAAATTAATTTAGTCGGTGATAGAAATAGTCAACCGATAGCGATAAGCGAGGACGGTTTGATTGAAGTACCGTTGTCACAAGCTTTGCTGGATGACAACGCAGAATTTATTACCAATCAGAAAAAAGGTAGCATGGGTGGCACCGTCAACATCGATATCGTGCCACCCACTAACGGTCCGCTTCGATATCGCTATCTCGCCGAGGCGCTGGATCAGGCGCGCGATGCAGTCAAAGGCTTCGTGCCGTGGTATATGCGCTGGTTGGTGCCGAATAATTGGAACGCGGTCGATATTGAATTTGCTACCAATGCAGCGGAAACCGCGACGGTCAAATCAGTCAAGGGCAAGCAGGTATTTCGAGCTGGGGATAATCACACTATTTCTATTCTGCTGGAGGATTTTTTGATCAACGAAAATCCTGAAGTTGTTTTTTCATCGCCGCCCAAACGCATAGGCGCGGGTTTGATCAATGAGATGTTAAGTTACACCGCGCAGAAACCAGAATAAAGGTCATGTTTTTTCAAAAAGTGCGGAAATAAAGCGTATGCAATAGGTTGATGAAAATAGGGAAGCGCGTGCGGCCATGAATTACCAACCTGCAGGCGGTTTTTTATGCACGGTAATAAATTTTTCCTGCACGGAAAGATAGCCGCCAGCGGTCAGGTCTTTTAGTATCCGCGTCACCATTTCTCTCGATGAACCCACGCGATCGGCGATGTCCTGATGCGTGAGCTTTTGTTTAATGATCATTTTGTCGCCATCGGGCTCGGCCAATTCGAGCAACACGCGTGCAATGCGCCCATAGACATCGAGCAGAGCCAGGCTTTTCAGGTTTTCGCTGGCGACGCGCGCGCGGCGGATCAGTTTAAAAATTAAATGCGTAGCAAAGTCAGGGTGAAGTGCGATGAATTCGCGCAGATTATTGCCACTCACCACCGAGCAAGTGGTCGGCTCTAAGGTCATGGCGGAGGCCGAGCGAGGCTCGCCATCGAGCGACATTTCGCCGATATAGTCGCCCGCGCTATGCACGTTGAAAATCACCTCTTTGCCCGCTTCATTAGCTGAAAACACTTTGATTTTTCCGGACAGAATAATGTAGAGCGAGTCGGACAAATCGCCTTCATTAATGATGATCGCTTTGGCGGGAAAATTTCTGACGTCGCCTTTTTGCGCGATGGCTTGTATCAATTGGTCTTGTAGTTTTTCCGGCGACGAAATGAGCGTATTGAACAAGGAGCCTCCCAGCTTTGTGCAAATTAATGTCGGTGGATCATTCGGCGATTAGAACCCGGATTATTTTTTCGCTGCGAATAATATCGATTTTTATCCCAGCCAAGTAATTATAGCAACGAAAAACCATTTTTGTAAGTAACTGTTTAATATAATAAAATTGAATAATCTCGTGATGCTATTTGCGGTTAAAAAGATAAGCGTTGAAATGACAATCTACGCTGAAATCAGTTTCAAAGGCGTAGGCAAACCAATGTCATAGAAACATACTCGCGAAGGATTTCAATCAAATAACTTCAGCTGTGCTTGGTCTGTTTATAAATGTCCGCAGCTCTGCTCTCGTTGGTAGAATGGGATTCATTCCAGCTACACTAAAACAACGGAGAATATTGTGTCCGCGTTTAATCAATACGAATTGAATCTCGACAAAAACCCGGCGAATTATACGCCTCTATCCCCGCTGAGCTTTATTGCGCGCGCGGCGGCGGTGTATCCCAAGCATGTCGCTTGTGTGCACGGTGAACGTAAAATTAATTGGGCCGATACGTATGATCGATGCAGGAAACTAGCCTCGGCTTTGGCCAACTTGGGAATTGGCAAGGGTGACACGGTCGCTGCTATGTTGCCGAACGTGCCGGCAATGTTCGAAATGCATTACGGCGTGCCGATGACCGGCGCGGTGTTGAATACCTTGAATACACGTCTAGATGCCGAGGCGATTGCGTTCATGCTCCAGCATGGCGAAGCGAAAGTGTTGTTTACCGACCGTGAGTTTTCTGCGGTGATAGAACAAGCGCTGGTGCTTCTCGGCAGAAAAATTCGCGTTATCGATGTCGATGATGTGACGCACGAAGGTGGAAAATTTCTCGGTGAAATTGAATACGAAAATTTCATCGCACAGGGCGACGCGAATTTTGCCTGGCAATTACCGCAAGACGAATGGGATGCCATCGCGCTGAATTACACCTCCGGCACCACCGGGAATCCGAAAGGCGTGGTGTATCACCATCGCGGCGCGTATCTGAATGCGATTTGTAACGCCGTAACCTGGGCCATGCCGCAGAACCCGGTATATCTGTGGACTTTGCCGATGTTCCACTGCAATGGCTGGTGTTTTCCGTGGACGATGGCGGCAGTTGCGGGGACGAATGTGTGCCTGCGCAAAGTCGAAGCGAAAATTATTTTTGATTTGATCCGCGCACACAAAGTTACGCATTATTGCGGCGCGCCGATTGTGCACAATGCGTTAATCAATTCGCCCGACGCTTTGAAGCAGGGCATCACGCATCAAGTGAAATGTCTGGTCGCTGGCGCTGCGCCACCGGCTGCAGTGATTGAGGGTATGGAGCGCTTGGGTTTCGACCTTACGCATGTTTACGGACTAACAGAAAATTATGGCCCTGCAGCAGTCTGCGCCAAACATGATGAATGGAATCAGCTCACGCTGGAGCAGCGCGCTGAGCTGAACGCGCGCCAAGGCGTGGCGTATCCTATGCAAGAAGGCATGACCGTGCTCGATCCGCTCACCATGCAGGTCGTGCCCAGCGACGGCGAAACCATGGGCGAAATCATGTTTCGCGGCAACATCACGATGAAAGGCTACTTGAAAAACCCGAAAGCAACGCAAGAAGCATTTGCCGGCGGCTGGTTTCACACCGGCGATCTGGGCGTGATCCAAGCAGATGGCTACGTGAAAATCAAAGATCGCTCGAAAGACATTATTATTTCCGGCGGCGAAAATATTTCCTCGATAGAAGTGGAGGATGTACTGTTCCGCCATCCCGCCGTTATGGGCGCGGCGGTGGTCGCTAAGCCGGATGAAAAATGGGGCGAGACACCGTGCGCGTTTGTCGAGCTAAAAGAAGGTAGCAGCGCAACCGAGCAGGAGATTATCGAATTTTGCCGTGAACGCATGGCGCGCTTCAAAGTGCCGAAGAAAGTCGTGTTCGGTCCCTTGCCGAAAACGTCCACCGGAAAAATCCAAAAATTCCTATTGCGCGATCAAGCCAAATTGGTTTGATGCGCGGTTGCATGGTGGGCGGTACAAGTTTCGAACTTGTGACCCCTGCCGTGTGAAGGCAGTGCTCTACCCCTGAGCTAACCGCCCGGTTGGTTGCAACGAATGCTCAACCGAGGCGGGAATTATTTCATAGTTCAACTTTGGCGGCAATTTCTGGCTGCTGTGGATTGTGCGCAATTCTGCGGGAGTTTCCCTTGCGCTTCGCGTAAAATAGACTTTTTATTTCGCTGGTTACGTCATGATTCGCACTCGTTTTGCTCCCAGTCCTACCGGTTATCTTCATCTTGGCGGCGCGCGCACTGCGCTATTTTCCTGGGCGTTCGCGCGTAAGCATGGCGGCAAATTTATTTTGCGTATTGAAGATACCGATGTCGAGCGTTCAACGCAAAAGTCTATTGATGCGATTCTTGATGCGATGAAATGGATAGGGCTCGATTGGGATGAGGGGCCGATTTATCAAATGTATCGACTGGATCGTTATAAAGAGGTGGCCGAACAGTTATTGCGCGATGGTAAAGCGTACTGGTGTTACGCGAGCAAAGAAGAATTAGAACAAATGCGCGAAGGCCAGCGGGCGCGGGGCGAGAAGCCGCGCTATGACGGACGTTGGCGCGACGGGAAGCTACCCAAGCCCGATGGCGTGAAGCCGGTATTGCGTTTTCGCAACCCGGATGAGGGCGATGTGAGCTGGGACGATTTGGTCAAAGGCCCGATTGTTATCAATAACCGCGAGCTGGATGATTTGGTCATCATGCGCGCGGACGGCGTGCCGACGTATAACTTCGGCGTCGTCGTCGATGACCTCGACATGAATATCACCCACGTGATTCGCGGCGACGATCATGTGAATAACACCCCGCGACAAATTAATATCATCAACGCACTCGGTGCAAAAATGCCGTTTTTCGGCCATGTGCCGATGATTCTCGGTGCGGATGGCGAGCGCTTGTCCAAGCGCCACGGCGCGGTGTCGGTGATGCAATATCCTGAAGACGGCTATCTGCCCGAAGCGCTTTTGAATTATTTGGCGCGCCTTGGCTGGTCTCACGGCGATGCGGAAGTATTTTCGCTGCAGCAGTTTGTCGAATGGTTTGATTTGAAGCACATCAGCAAATCAGCGGCAAAGTTCAACCCGGAAAAATTACTCTGGCTGAATCAAC
>JAYVJD010000167.1:0-4086 GCA_043769625.1 Pseudomonadota bacterium
AGAAGCTGGCTCAAACTCCAGGCCACACGTTGGCGAAGTTGATCCGGGCTGTTCAAGGCATTTTGAAAAAAACGCGCTTGCATCGGATATGTCGAAAAATTATCGCGCGCGCACTGGCTCGACGCGCTACCCGGATTGCCTTGCTGGTACACGCAGTTGGCGGGCATGACGCCGGCTAATATGACGGGATCCAGCGCGTTAGGTAGATTGTCGTAGCCGATTCCCTTTGCGGCGAATTGCTCATTCAGAAATTGATCCAAACCCTTTTGCCGCACTTCGGCGATCGCCGCGTCATTGGGGCCAAAGCTGGCTTGCTCCAAAAAGCGCGCGGTATCGGCGGGACTGATTTGGGCTACGGGTGTCGGCGTGGCAGTTGGTGTCGGTGCAGGCATTGGTGTCGCTGACGGTGTCGGCGTTGTGCTTGGTTTTGGCGTCGGTGTTGCTGTGGGTGCCGGGGTTGCGGTCGGCGTTGCGCTTGGCTTTGGCGTTGCTGTGGGCGCCGGAGTTGCTGTTGGCGCTGCACTCGGCGTTGCAGAGGGCGTGCTGCTCGGCGCTGGAGTCGGCGTCGCTGAGGGTAGCGCTGTTGGCCCAGCAGTAGGCGTCGTGCTGGGTGCTGTCGTTGGCGCTGTAGTAGGCCCTACTGTCGGCGTAGTCGTCGGGTCCGGATTGGGCGTAGCAGTCGGAGCAATGGTGGGGTTACCCGGGTTGTTGTCAGCCAGCTTGGGTGACGATTCGCCGCCGCAGCCGCTCAGTGTCATTAACCCGGCACAAATCCAACAAATGAAAAAATGATTATTGTTCATGCAGCACCTCATGTGGGGAATGGGTGGATAAAAAATCAGCAGGACGTTTGGTGACGCTAGTTACGGTTTAGGTGCAGCGGTATCAGCGCGCGAGATAGAACAAATAAGTACTGCGTAAATCAAGAATGAAACATTGCGGTTAAAATAGGCGGAAATGGCGCTTGCGTTAATGTGACGTCGTTTCGATTACGAAGGCGTGTTCACATGAGGGATATTATCCCATTTTTAATTTTTTGGCAATAAAAATGCAAGCTATTGTTTTATTTAAAATTTCATTTGTGCTGTGTAGCGCCGCTTGGTCGAAAGCGAGCTTCAGCGCGGAGGATTGGCACGTCTTTACGCTGAATCAAAGCAATTTATCGCTCGCGATTGATAAATCCAGCATAGTTGTCGAAGGCAAGACCGTGCGCTTCTGGGAGCGCGTGGAATTCGCGCGACCGGATCAGATTGACGAAGTCTCGGGCCGGCTCATCAAGTCCAAACGTATTCATCGCATCATGCATTGTGAAGCGCGTACGCAAGGGGTGCTGCGCGGCTCGCTATTTGGCGAAAACAATAAACTCATCGAAGCGATAATGGTAGAGGTCGATAAAGTTGATATGAAGGCGATCACGCCGGGCACCGTCGCCGAACAGGAATGGGCCATGGCGTGCGCACAATTGCAACAACGGGACCGGGCGGTAAGTCAAATGCCGCCGCTGGTTCCGCTCGTTCCGAGCGTCACGACAGACACTGGCCCAACAACCGATGCGCGTGGCAGCAACACTTCGCGCTAGTGGATTGATAAAGGTTTACCAAGGCCTTTGATAGGCAAGCTAGATGGCCAGTGTATAATAGGATTTGAGTTGGCTGCCGCGTCACCCGGTCCCGCGTTTCAAGTCAATTTTTTCATTTTAATCAATAAGTTATCAGCCTCGACCGGTTCTGGCCATTTTGTGAGCCAGCAGGCCGATTGAGGAAATTTTATGTCATTTGCTGAACTCGGCCTGTCGGCCGAACTGTTGCGCGCGGTATCCGAACAAGGTTACACCGAAGCCACCCCCGTCCAAGCCCAAGCCATCCCAGTCATTTTGCAAGGTCGCGATGTCCTCGCCGGCGCGCAAACGGGTACCGGCAAGACCGCCGGATTCACTCTTCCTTTGTTACAACGTTTGTCCGTGCACGGCAATCGCAGCACCTCGCCTGCGCTACATCCGGTGCGCGCGTTGATTCTCACGCCGACACGCGAACTCGCCGCGCAAGTGGAAGAGAGCGTGAAGACTTACGGCAAATATTTGCCGCTGAAACCCGCTGTTGTTTTTGGCGGCGTAAATATTGATCCGCAAATTAAAGCCTTGAAGGCCGGTGTCGATATTCTGGTCGCCACGCCGGGCCGTTTGCTCGACCACGTGCAACAGCGCACGGTGAATTTATCCAAGGTCGAAATTTTTGTCCTCGATGAAGCCGACCGCATGCTCGACATGGGTTTTATCAACGACATTAAAAAAATCATCGCCTTGTTACCGCCAGTGCGACAAAACTTGATGTTCTCGGCGACCTATAGCGAAGACATCCGCGAACTCGCCGATAAAATTCTGAAAGACCCAGCGCAAATCGAAGTCGCGCGACGCAACACCGCCGCCGAGTTGGTCAAGCAATCGGTGTTCGAAGTGGACAAAGAACGCAAGCGCGAGCTGCTGCAAAAACTGATTAAAGATAATGATTGGCAGCAAGTGCTGGTGTTCACGCGCACCAAACACGGCGCGAGCCGCCTTGCCGACCAGATGGCGAAAAGCGGCATTTCGACGGCGGCGATACACGGTGACAAAGGCCAATCGGCACGCACGCAAGCGCTGGCTGATTTTAAAGACGGCAAAGTGCGCGTGCTGGTCGCCACCGACATCGCCGCGCGCGGCCTCGACATCGATCAATTGCCGCATGTGATTAATTACGAGCTACCACATGTGGCGGAAGATTACGTGCATCGTATCGGCCGCACTGGCCGCGCCGGTTCGTCAGGCGAAGCGATTTCTTTGGTCTGCGGCGAAGAAATGAAATCGCTGAAAGAAATTGAAAAAATGTTGAAAATGACTTTGGAAAAACAGGTCATGCCCGGTTTCGAAATGACAGCAGGCGAAGTGAGCGACGAAGCGCCACGGCGTTACGAGCGTGCACGTGGCGGTAGGGGAGACAGTTCGCGCAACGAAAAAACCAGCGCGCCAAAACCCGCAGAAGCGCCTGCACGCGAGCCGCGCCAGCGCGAAAAACGCGAGCACGACAAACCGGCGTCGCACACACGACATGAGTCGCACCGAAGCAAAACCGAAACCCCGCGCTCACCGCATGGACGTGTGTCGACCAAGAGCCCGGATTTGCCCGCCGGTTCGATTTCGCAGCCGGCAGTGCGCACCAGCGCGCCGCAACCGGTGAATAATGCCTCGCGCAAACCCGGCGCATCTAAGCCCGTGCCCGCGTTGTTCAAACCACGCGGCAATCATTAATCTTGGCTAAGGTTAGTGCGAAAATAGCGTTGTTGATCTGCGCCGGATTATTTTTCTCCAGTTGTAAATCCATGCAGACAGCGCCTGAGGCAAGCAAGCAGGTCATGGCGCAACCGGCCGTGACGCCGCCGCCCACTCCGGCTGAAATCAAACCCGAAGTCAAACCTGAGCCGGTCGTTGCGCGCAAAAAAAATCCACCGAAAATTGCTTTGGCATTGGGCGGTGGCGCAGTACGCGGCTTCGCGCATGTCGGCGTGATTAAATCTTTGGAAGCGCAAGGGATTCACATCGACATCGTCACTGGCACTAGCGCGGGCAGCATTGTCGGCGCGCTGTATGCTGGCGGTACCAATGCGTTTGATTTACAAAAAATCGCCTTGGCGATGGACGAGAGCGTCGCGACCGACTGGACCATCTTGCCCAATCGCGGCGTCTTCAAAGGTGAGAGTTTGCAGAATTATATTAACCAAGCCTTGAGTAATCGCAATATTGAAAAGCTGAATAAAACCTTCGGCGTCGTCGCGACGGATTTGCAAAGCGGCGAGATGGCGGTATTCCGCCAAGGCAACACGGGCATGGCAGTGCGCGCGTCGAGCAGCGTGCCCGGCGTGTTTCAGCCGATGAATATTTCTGGCCGCGAGTATGTCGATGGCGGGCTCACCAGCCCGGTGCCGGTGCGCGCGGCGAAATTACTCGGCGCCGATATTGTGATTGCGGTGGATATTTCCAAACCGCCGGAAAGCGGCAAGACCGGTAATGGTTTGGATTTGTTGCTGCAAACTTTTGCCATCATGGGCAAGTCG
>JAYVJD010000168.1:0-4072 GCA_043769625.1 Pseudomonadota bacterium
TCGGACGCGGGCGCGCATGCGCTGGTGCAGGTCCGGGTCGCCGACCTCAATGGGGAACTTTCTCCGCGCTCATTCGGCTCCCCTACGCGGGCGCGACAAGGTACAGTGCAGAAACAATGGTATGGAGATCTACGCATCGCGGCGTAACTCCTCCCACAGTTTTGCGCGCTCTCCCCTGCTTGCCTTCCAGACTATGCCATGCCACGAGCCAAGCGGGATGCGGCTCCTGGCATGATCATATTTCCCTCTAAAACTCTGTCCAGTCGTGCGCGTCGGCGTGGGTTGCCTTGGTGGGAACCGTGTTGCGGGTTAGGGTGGCGGTGGGTCGAATCGGTCGCGCGACGCGCTGTCGGGGAGCCGCGACGGGCGCCGCAGGTGCGGTTGATGCCCCAGATCGAATTGTCGAACCAGAGCGTTAAGCGTTTGCGCGTGCTGCGACAAGCGATTTGCGATACCACTGGCTTGGTCGACGACCAAGCCGCTCTGCTGAGTTGCGCGATCAAGTAACAGCATAGCCTGATTGATCTGCGCGATGCCTTCCCGCTGTTCCGTCGACGCCGTGGCGATTTCATCCAGCAGCGCCGAAACCTTTTGAATACTTTTGACGGTGCTCTCCATCGCTTTGCCGGCGACGTCGGCGAGGTCCGTCCCTACGCCAATTTTTTGCGACGACTCGTTAATCAGTGATTTGATGTCCTTTGCCGCGGCGGTACTGCGCTGCGCGAGACTGCGAACTTCACTCGCCACCACGGCAAAGCCCGCGCCTTGTTCGCCGGCGCGGGCCGCTTCGACGGCAGCGTTCAAGGCAAGAATATTGGTTTGAAACGCGATGCCATCGATGATCGAGATAATGTCGACGATGCGTTGCGAGCTGCCGCGAATATTGCCCATGGTATCGACCACTTGCCGTACCACGCCGCTGCTCGCTTCCACCTTGGCTACGGCTTCTTGTGCCAAGGCTTGTGCGGATTGAGTGCGATCCGCGTTGTGGCCAACCGTCGCAGTCAGCTGTTCGAGACTCGCCGAGGTTTGCTCGAGCGTTGTTGCTTCGGCTTCGGCACGTTCGGTCAGTATCGCGTTATTCTCGAGGATATCTTCGCTGGCTTCCCCGACGCGCTCAGACGTACCCATAATTTCGCTCAACAATTCCCGCAGCCGCGCGTTCATGCCATTCAGCGCGCGCGACAGCTTGCCGATTTCGGTGCCATTCTCAGGCGCCGGCGGATTATTGAGATTGCCCTGGGCGATGCGATCGGCTGTGGTGACGGCCGACTGCAACGGGCGATGAATGCTGTTGATCAAAGCACGCGCGAGTAAAAACGCCGCGGCGGCCATCAGCGCCGTAAACAATCGGGTGTAAAAAATATTCTCTTTGGCGTGCTGCAATTCGCGACTGAAATTGGCGTCGATTTGTTCGCTATGCGCTTCGGCGGCCGCGGAAATCTGCGTCTTCGAGCGATAGATCGACTCGCGTTGTTTTGTTATATTTTCCATCGAGGCATCGCGTTGCAAACTTGCCGACATCGCGTCCAGTTTGGCGACAAGCTGCTTCGCCTCATCGTTGCCGAAGTCGGCTTGCGCAAGGGATTCCCGCGCCTGCTTCAAAGCCTGTAAGCCGGTTTGTCCTAATTTTTTCGTATCGATCGCATCGGTAACCGCATCGATAAAGCGCTTGTAGTGCCGCTCGGCATCCACCATTGCGTTGTAATGGCTAAACTCTTCCACGATGCCGGTAAAGCGTTGGTGATTGTCGTGCAAATAATAAGCAAGCACGAGAAAAATCGGGATGAGGACGATCCCGTATTGCAGATAGAGCTTGGCGCGTAGGCTAAGATGCGAGAACATCAAGGACGTCTACTGGAACTTCGCGAGGGCTTTAACGCCATCGGGCATTGCCGACACATAGCCGATGGCGCCCGGATTGTTTTTTACAAAGGCAATCACCTCGGCGTCGCCGCCTTTCACCGCCGGAATGGCCAGGCCATCGCGAAACGATTTTTTCACCCACAGCGAGTTGTAACGCTTGCCTTCGATCTTTATCACCTTGCCTAAGAAATCGCTCTGAACACTGGCGTTATCGGTGACGATGAGTTTTTGCGAACCGGCGAATTGTTTGTCGCCGATGTAAACATCTTGAATTTCATCGGCGCTCAAGTTGATACCGGGGTGGGCGATGACGAACAGATCCTTGCTATGACTGGACGCGACCATACAGCCAAACGCAATCGTGCTAAACAGGATTTTTGCGGTTTTGTTTTTCACGGTTCGCTCCTTAAAACCGAATGGCGTATTGGAACAACGCTTCATTGTAATCCCCATCGGGGATGTTCGGCTGTCGCGTTCGATTGGCCTCGAGCTTGAGCACGGCGGATTCGTTCAACTCGTAGCGAACGCCCAACGCATAGCGCGAGTAGGAGCGGCCACTGGCTTGATTGACGAAATAAGCGTCTTCGTTGCTGAGGGAGGTTTTTTCCACCCGCGCGTACGGCAGCCAATCACCGAACGTGTAACCACCTTGTAAGAAACCGGCCCAGCTACGGTGCTTGCCGCTGTCGCCGCTCAAGTCTGTATTGCGGAACGTGTAGAGTTCGCCGATCACTTCCCATGGATCGCGCTCGTAGACGGCGTAAGCGCCGAGCATGTTGACGCGAGTGCGATTCAGCAACGTGCTGCCGGAATAGGAATTAACCTGTTGCGTCGCGATGTGGCCGCCTGCTTGTAGGCCTGAAAGACTTCCGGCAAATCGATAACCCAGGTTTAAACCCAATGCCTTGTTTGAGTTGTCGTCACGAGTGATATTGGGATCCAAGGCACCGTCGACGATGCGGCTGCCATTACCCAGATAGGCATCGTAAACAATCTTGCCCTTGCCCGCCGCGATAACGCCGTTCGCCAACAGACCCACCATGTGTGCGGGAATGATCCCTCCCTTGTCTTCGAAATCGAGAAACTTCGGGCGTAATACGGAAGTCTGAATTTGCGCGCCATGATGATAGGCGGTATTCCAATAGCCGAACGGCGTATGAAAGCGCCCGAGCCATAGCGTCGCCTTATCGTTAAACGTGTAGCCAAATTGCAGACGCTCGAGATCCGTCGCCACGGCTCCCGAAGCGGAATCGCCCTCGAAGGCGAGCTCGATGAGCGCTTTGGTGCGATCGGTAAATTGCGGTGTCAAATAAAAACTGAGTGTACCGATGGCAAAACCATTGGCGCGATTTTCCCCGGCACCCGCACTGGCTTTGCCATAACCGACATCGGAGAAGCCGTGAACCGGAATGCCGATATCCACACGGGACTTTCCGGCATTTTCTTCTAAGGCGTTCACTTTTTGTTCGACCGTCTCGATGCGCTGCGCTTGTGCCGCCGGTGCCGATTCCGCCGAAGGTGTGGTGGCCGCGCGATTAACTTCGAGCTCTTGCACGCGCTGGTTAAGCTGCTCAATCACTTTGAGGCTTTGTTCGAGCTTGCGTTCGAGTTGGTTGATGCGCTCGACCTCGGACGGTTGGGCCCAAGCGCAGAGCGATGAAAAAATAAGCAGTGTCGCCGTGAAAACGGCGGAGATTTGCAGTGCGAATCGACGCGACATTGAGCGTTTCCCCTTAAAGCGCGGTTTGTTGTTTAACGATGTGTTGAATATATTACATCAAATAAATACTTTAATTCAATGTTTTTTTTAATATTTAATTAATTACCCACAAGACGGGTGCCAAAACTTCGGCCGACGAGTTTAATTCCTACAGATACTCTCTGAAACTCCGCGTCCCTCTTGGCCCTACCGGCACATAGCGTGGAGACCCGCTCCGGATAAGGCGATTGAAGCATTGGCCTCTTAGTATCTTTTTAACCTGGAAATTCGTCGAAGCCGATAAATCTGAAACTGGTTCAGAGAAGATTTCTTCTTAGAAATCAACGATTCGATATTTAGAAGTTTCACCATTATGGGTGTTTTTAACTAAAACCCCGGAAAGTCAATCTGCAAAGGATAGTCCCGGTCATTTTCCGAACAGGTCAGCGTGCGTGCCGGTCCGCTCAAAACGAACCGCGTCGCCGTCCACGCGGTAAATCAACACCC
>JAYVJD010000169.1:0-4067 GCA_043769625.1 Pseudomonadota bacterium
ATTCAATACAATAGCGGTGCCTGATTCATCCGGCACTGACGCGCCACATAAAGAAGTATTACCGCCTTGCGGCACGATCGGCGTTTTGGTTTCAGCGCAAAGTTTTACAATAGCCGCGACTTCTTGTGTATTCGCCGGTTTCACCACGCACGCGGCGCGACCTGCATATCGCCCGCGCCAATCCGTGACGTAAGGGCGCATGTCTGCTTCCAAATTGAGCAGATTTTTCTCACCAACAATACTTTTGATTTGATTGAATAAATTTTCCATCGCCGATTTCACAATTTGATTGAAGCTAAGTGTAACTCAAATAATTTAGGCGTAAAAAAGCGCGGGGTTTGCCCGCGCTTTCTGGTGCGCGAACGCACCCTACAACGTGTATTGCATTACTTAGTGGAACTGCTCTTCTTCCGTCGAACCTTTCAGCGCGGTCGTGGAGGACTGGCCTTGCTGGATGGTTTGCGTCACGGCGTCGAAGTATCCAGTGCCGACTTCGCGTTGGTGTTTCACCGCAGTGAAGCCTTTGCTGGCTGCTGCGAATTCCGCTTCCTGCAATTCGACAAACGCGCTCATGCCGGTGCGAGCATAGCCGTGCGCGAGGTTGAACATGCCGTAGTTGAGGCTGTGGAAACCGGCCAAGGTGATGAACTGGAATTTGTAACCCATCGCGCCGAGTTCTTTTTGGAATTTGGCGATCGTCGCGTCGTCGAGATTTTTCTTCCAGTTGAACGACGGTGAGCAGTTGTACGACAACATTTTACCGGGGAATTTGGCGTGGATGGCTTCGGCGAATTTGCGCGCGAATTCCAAATCCGGCTTGCCGGTTTCACACCAGATCAAATCGGCATACGGCGCATAAGCCAGGCCGCGCGAGATCGATTGTTGGATGCCTGGCATGGTTTTGTAGAAGCCTTCGACGGTGCGCTCGCCAGTGCAGAATGGCTTGTCGTTGTTATCGACATCGCTTGTCAACAAGTCGGCTGCTTCGGCGTCGGTGCGCGCGAGGATGATGGTAGGCACGCCATAAATATCCGCCGCCAAACGTGCTGCAATCAACTTCTCTACTGCTTCACGCGTCGGCACTAAAACTTTGCCGCCCATGTGACCGCATTTTTTCACTGACGCCAATTGGTCTTCAAAGTGCACGCCCGCCGCACCCGCTTCGATCATCGCCTTCATCAATTCGTGCGCGTTCAACACGCCGCCGAAACCGGCCTCCGCGTCAGCCACGATAGGCGCGAAGAAATCGATCTCGTCTTTGCCTTCTGCGTGATGCAGTTGATCTGCGCGCATGAACGTATTGTTGATACGCTTGACGACTAAGGGAACTGAGTTGGCCGGGTACAACGATTGATCGGGATACATTTCGCCTGCGACGTTAGCATCGGCAGCGACTTGCCAGCCAGATAAATAAATAGCTTTCAGGCCAGCCTTGACTTGTTGCATGGCTTGATTGCCGGTCAAGGCGCCGAGCGCGTTGATGTAAGGCTCAGTGGTAATCAGGCTCCACAACTTCTCTGCGCCGCGGCGCGCGAGCGTGTGTTCGATGACGAGCGAACCGCGCAGGCGATAAACATCAGCGGCAGTGTAGCCGCGCTTGATGCCTTTCCAACGCGGATTGGTGTCCCAGTCTTTCTGGATGGCGGCGATTTGTTGTTCACGATTCATCATAATTCTCCGAAAAAAATGTAGGTGGCCGCAGGTTGCGGTATCTGTGGCAGGCCGAGTCTATCCAAAGAAAAAATCCGGCGCTGCGCCGCTTACCAAGATTGCCGGTCGTGCTGGCAACATTTATTACACGGTGGCGGCCAGAGATCAGGTCCGGCGACCTTCAGAGTGTAGGCGGATTTGCCAAGCGCTCTGGGGAAACGCGCAAACCACGGTTAGTGGCCAGTGCGTTCGTGATAGTGAGACAGATTATAGCCGATGAAGGTTTGCATGGGGAAGCAATTTAATGCATCGCAGCAAAATAAAATATTTATATTAATCAATATGTTATAAAATAAATGTCGGCTATTGGGCGGATAATTTTTGCGCTGCAAAAAAATATGGAGCGTCAGCTATCGTCATTGATAGATACATTTAATATTCACAATTGCACCGGCATTGATTGGCCGCACGACGCCAATACCGGTGAAATAAATGCATTCATCCACGCATCCGCAGATTAAGTTGCTACCAATTTAGGCGTAAAATCCAAGCATAAAAAATGGGGGAACATCATGCGTTTCATTTTTATTACTGCGTGCATTGCTTTGGCTGGCTGCGGCCCGTTCAACTCAAGCAACACCAGCGAGCGCGAAAAATATTGGCGTAAAGAAATCTCGGCGAATTTGCCAGCGAATGCGACTAAGGCTGAGATAGAAATTTTTGTTTTAGCGCGCGGCGAAAAACTGCACTGCTACCAAAACTATGCGCGCGAAGACCAGTGCGACATTACCGACAATAAAAGTCATGGCGGCACATCCAAAATGCCGATGAAACTGGCGGTTATTTTCAATATGAAAAACGAAAGAATGACTGCTTATCTATTCACCACTACGCCGGCCAATCCAAAACAATAACGCTAATCATCGTTGTATCAATTTTATGTATGGCTTATCAAGTTAGCCAGCGCACTGAAAACTACATCCGCATTTCCAAGCGCACTGACGCCGACACATCGCTTCGGCCGATGTTGGTGGTGGTGTCCAGTTGGTTGCGCTGGGTTTCAATAATTCTGGTTACGGATTCACTATCCAGCGGCGCGAAATTGGCGAGGCCAAAGCGCAGCTTGGCTTTGGGGGTGACGGCCCATAGCGCGTACACATCGGTTACCCGCTTCGCATTGACGAAAGTGCTTTGGTTGTCGTCCGCTTGCGTCGTATAAGCGGGCGTGAAGCCGATATTGCCGCCGACGCTCCATGCGCTTGCGGGCAGTTTGTAATCGAGGCCGAAATTGCCCGTAGCGCGTGGCTGTTGATCGATACGGTTATACGGACCGATGACGTCGCTGACTTTTGAATCATAGACGCTCAGATTGAATCGCAGATTCAAGGGTGGCGTATTGTCTATCGCATCGCTGAGTTTGAATTTCGCATCCATCTCGATACCTTGCGTCACGGCGTTGCCGATATTTTGTGGACGAGTGACCCAGCGTTGCACCGGCGCCCAACTGACGGTTTCAAGCGTTCGGACATTACGAATTAAATCGATAATGTTACGACGGAAAAAATTCACTGACACAATACCGCCGCCAGCGAGATAGCGCTCGTAAGCGAGATCTATTCCTTTGGCCAACTCGGCCTTGAGTTCCGGGTTGCCCGCTGAGTCCGCGCTGGTGGCGAAGTTAGCTCCGGGCACCAGATCTTTGGTATTCAGACTCGGGCGCGCAATCAGATTTTGCGTGGTCGGCGGTTTGTAACTTTGCGTCAGGCTCAAGCGCATCTGGTCTTTGCGCGGCGAGGCAAAACGCCAGACCAAATGACCGACGGGCGTGATCACGCGGCTTTCGTTGCTGACGCTATTCAATTGGTCTTCGCTATTGGTTTGAATCGCTTCCCAGCGCACGCCGAGGTTAGCACTGAGATTTTCCGTCGGGTCCCATTCGTACTGAATAAACAGTGCCGTGCGATTGATAGAGGCATTTAAATCGCCGCCGAGATCCAGATTGGTTTTAACCCCTGCGCGCGTCTGCTCGGTGACGCCGGATTCGGTGCGCTTGACGCGCTCGATTTCCGACCCTATTACGCCGCTGTGGCCGCCGTCGAAACTACGCAATACTTTGACGTTCAGACTCCACGAGCGATCTTTGATATCGGCGGTTTTTTGTTCGTTGAAATTGACCCCATTATTTTTATCTAACTGATTTAGCGTAGCGTCCGTCTTGCTGTTGAACGTGCCTGCGTTAGCGCGCGCATCCAGACGCGTTTGCGCATCGAGACGTTTTAATAATTGCGTGTTGAGACGAAGCACATTAAACGTCGTGTCAGAATCGCTGTCGCTGGTGGCGTAAGGCGCACTAGTATTGTCCGGCGTTTGCTCAAGCGTGCCTAAGGTGCGCGAGCGGTTTTTGTGTAACACGACAA
>JAYVJD010000170.1:0-10597 GCA_043769625.1 Pseudomonadota bacterium
ACTTCGTTATATAAATAATAAACTTGGCCGCCGCGCTTGAGTTCGCGTAGTACGGCTTCGCGCACCAAGCCTTGCGAATGTTCGTGCACGAAGGTTTTAATCGAAAGACGTTTTTGCGGCGCAGTGGCGATGACGGAGAAATCACGCAGGCCTTCGAGCGACATGGCGAGCGTGCGCGGAATCGGTGTTGCGGTCAGTGTCAGCACATCGATTTCGGCACGCAATTGTTTGAGTTGTTCTTTTTGCCGCACGCCGAAACGATGTTCTTCGTCGATGATGACCAGGCCAAGATTTTTGAACTTCACATCTTTTTGGATCAGCTTGTGCGTGCCGATGACAATATCGACCTTGCCTTCTGCCAGCAATTTTAGCGATTCAGTTTGTTCTTTCGCCGAGCGAAAGCGTGACAGCTCGGCTATTTTGATCGGCCAGTCGGCGAAGCGATCGGAGAAATTATTGAAGTGCTGTTCCGCGAGCAAGGTGGTCGGCACCAGAATCGCGACTTGCTTGCCCGCATCGACGGCGAGAAACGCCGCACGCAACGCCACTTCGGTTTTGCCGAAACCCACGTCGCCACAAATCAAGCGATCCATCGGCTTGCCCGATTGCATGTCTTTCATCACTGCGCTGATGGCCGCTTGTTGATCCGGCGTTTCTTCAAACTCAAACGTCGCGGCAAAATTTTGGTACTCCAGTTCTTGGAACGGAAACGCGAAGCCCTGCCGTGCCGCGCGCTGTGCGTAAAGATTGAGTAACTCAGCGGCGGTGTCGCGCACTTGTTGTGCGGCTTTGCGTTTGGATTTCTCCCATTGGCCGCTGCCAAGTTTATGCAGCGGTGCGTTTTCCGGGGCTGCGCCGCTGTAGCGACTGATGACAGAAAGTTGTGAGACCGGCACATAGAGTTTGTCGCCGCCGGCGTATTCGAGATGCAGAAATTCAGTTTCGCCTTCGCCTAAATCGAGATTGACTAGACCCATGAAGCGACCGATGCCGTGTTCGGAATGGACGACCGCATCGCCAGTTTTCACTTCAGCCAAATCACGCAGCATGCCCTCGCTGCTGACACGGCGTTTGTCTTCGCGCCGTCGTGTTTGTTTTATTTGCGTGGCGTAAAGTTCGTTCTCGGTAATGATCGCGATGTTATCGTCATCGAGAATAAATCCATTCGCCAGTGGCGCAGCGACGAGACAACATTTTTGTTTGCTGGCAACGAATGCAGAAAAATTATCCAGCAATTCGGGAGATAAACCATGCTCGCCGAGAAATTGCGCCATGGTTTCGCGACGGCCTAAACTCTCCGAAATGAGCAACACGCGGCCATTAAAATTCTCAATAAAAACAACAAGTTGCGATATAGGCTGTGGAGAGCGTCGATTCACTTCCAGCCTAGGTAACGACGCCATCCCGCTCGATGGTAAGGCATTGGTCGGCGCGGCAATTTCAATCCGCGCGAACGGTTTGATGGCGGCGAAAAATTCTTCCGTCGGTATAAATATTTCCCCCGGCGACAGCAGCGGACGGTCCGGATCACCGCGCAATAATTGATAGCGTGACAACGCTTCGCGCCAGAATTCTTGCGCTGCGCCCATCACGTCGTGATGCAAACACAGCGTGGAAGTCGGCGGCAAATAATCAGCTAGTGTCGCGGTGTGTTCAAAGAACAGTGGCAAATAATATTCGATGCCGGCTGGCGCAAGGCCGTTGCTGACATCTTTATATAAGCGACTCTTTGACGGATCACCTTCAAATTTATCGCGGAAATTTTCGCGGAAGCGCGATTGGCCCGCCTCATCAAGCGGAAATTCGCGCGCCGGCAGTAAGCGAATTTCTTTGACCGGGTAAATACTGCGCTGGGTGTCCACGTCAAACGTGCGCAGCGTATCGATGTCGTCACCCATCAAGTCGAGGCGATACGGCACCGCGCTGCCCATCGGAAATAAATCAATCACGCCGCCGCGCACGGCGTATTCCCCCGGGCTAACTACTTGGCTGGTGTGCGCGTAGCCACCGAGCGTGAGCTGCGCGCGTAACGCCGGCACATCAAGACGCTGGCCTTGTTTGAGGAAAAAAGTATGTGCGGATAAATATTCGCGCGGCGGCAAGCGCGTCAGCACGGTGGAAATCGGGACGATGGCGACATCGCACGATTGTTGTGAAAAATAATGCAGCGTCGCCAGCCGCTCGGAAATTAAATCCGGATGCGGCGAAAAATTATCGTAAGGAAGGGTTTCCCAGTCGGGCAACAAATGCACCGACAGCTTAGGGTCGAACCAGGCGATTTCCTCGCGCAGCCGCTCGGCGTGTTGCGCGTTGGCGGTGATGATGACCAGCGGTCGGGCCTGACTCGCGGCGCGCGCGAGCACCAACGCATCCGCCGTAGGGAGGAGGGGGGGGTGTTGCCGTCGTTGGCCCGGCGCGGGAAGTGAATCGGTGATACGCATGAGCCGCTATTATATCGGCTATATGTGGTGGCGCGGAATTTACCGGGAAAATTTTCAACCGTTAGGCCAATGGCCGCGAGCAGAAGAGGGGATGACTAGGCTGCGCTGGGCACGCTGGAAAAATGTTCGCCCAGATAAACCAGTAACTCGTGCGCATCGGCAAAACGGTCTTCCGGTTTTTTTGCCAATAGCCGATCGACCAATTCTTGATAGTTGCGCAGCTTACCCGGCAGGCGCGGTGCTTCGTCGTGCATATGTTTATACACTAGCGCGACGGCTGATTCGGCGTTGAACGGACGTTCGCCGGTAAGCATTTCATACAGAATAATGCCGGTGCTATATAGATCGCTGCGGTGGTCGAGATCACGCCCTGCGCCTTGTTCCGGACTCATGTAATACGGCGTGCCAACGACTTGACCGTGATGCGTGATGTCGCTTTTGTCATTCATTTCTTTGGCCACGCCAAAGTCGAGCAAGGCCAGCGTGCCATCGCTACGGAACATGATATTTTCCGGTTTGATGTCGCGGTGAACGATACCGGCGGTATGGATGGCTTCGAGCGCTTGGGCGATATGCGAGATCATCACCAGCCCGGTGGTCGGTGAAATACCGCCGGAAATTTTCGCGCGCAAATCGCCGCCGGGAAAATATTCCATCGCGATATAGACGTGTTCATCGGTGAAGCCTTGGTCGTAAATGCGCGTGACGAAGGGATTCTGGATCTTGGAAATAATGCCGTATTCCTGAATGAAGCGGCGCAAGAAATCGTTGTCGCTAGTCAGTTCGGCGTCGAGTATTTTTAATACTACGCGGCGGTTGTCGGCAATTTTTTCGGTGAGATAAACGGTGGACATACCACCGTGACCGATTTTGCGAATAATGCGATAGCCGTTAATAAATATTTCACCCGCTTTGCGTTTATGGCCGTCGGTCTGGAATCTGTCACCGAGCGGAAGCGTGGTTAACAAATCGGGCACGGTGGGGGCAGGTGTTTGCGAGGGTTCGGTGCGCAGGCGCGTGCGCTTGGTCGGCCACGTCGTGCCGAGGCGCTCCAGCTTGGCTTTGAGCATGCGGTAATCGTTGACTGATTCGGTAATCGCTTCAACCAGTCTGACTTTGGATAAATCGTGTTTACGCAAATAATCGGATGCGCCGGCTTTCAGTGCTTGCACCGCCAGGTCTTCATTGCCTGAGCCGGTGAGAAAAATAATCGGCGGGCAATCGGGCACGCGACGAAATTCTTTCAGCCACAACAAGCCGTCTTCGCGGCCGAGCATGTAATCGAGCAGGATGATGTCGTACAGCTCCCAGCCAAAGCTGGAACTGGGCTTGCCTAAGGAGAGCGGGTCCCATTCTTCGACAATCGCGTCGGGCCATTCGGCCATGAGAAACTGCCGCGCCAACATGCGGAAGTCTTCGGAGTCGTCGATGATTAGAATGTGATATGTCATAGATACTTTAATATAATCAATTACTTACTTGATGTTAATTTTTATTCGGCCAAGGTAATCCTGATATCTGTTGAGTGTATCACGCAGCTTTGATGCATCGCTGTGAACTGCCGCATCTTCCAGCTCAATGCCAAATTTTGTGATGGCATCGAAACCATAGCTGCCGCCGACGCCTTTTATGCTGTGTCCGACGATGCGGATGGCGTCCATGTCGCCGGTTTCCAGCGCGTTAGTGACAGTGGCAATGTCTTTTTGGCGGTTCGCCAGAAAGCGCGGAATCAGTGCCTCGAGGTCTTTGGAAACGTTAACAATAATCGGGTCGGTCACGGTAAGTCTTTCGTGAATACGGCGTTAATAATAAAGTCACAGAATATCCTGCGGTGAATTTGACTGCTGTAAATTTGTGTGGCGGATTAAGCGGCGTCTGGTGTTTTTGTCACGCTTATTTTTTCTGCCTGCAGCAACAGCGGCGCGATTGCACGCAATAGCACATCGCGTTTGACCGGTTTGCTCACTGCGCCATTGCAACCTGCTGCCATCGCGCGGGCCGTCTCTTCGCCGGCATTATGTCCGGTGAGGGCCAGAATAGGTCCGCCGTAGCCAAGGGTGCGCAATTGGTCGATCGCGCCGACTCCGCCGAGGACGGGCATTTCGAGATCCATCAAAATCAAATCAGGATTATCAACCAACGCAATGCGTACCGCTTCCTGGCCATTTTCCACCGTGATGACTTGCAGTCCCTGGCGCATGAGATAAAGCTCAATCAGATCGCGTATATCCGGGTTGTCATCGGCGAGCAAAATGCGGCCGGCCATCATGGGTAATTCCGCTTCGATAGTTTGCAACGGCACCACGACCGGCACAGTGCAAGGCTCTAGCGGAATGCTCAGGGTGAATTGCGAACCGACGCCAACTTGCGAAGTCACATCGATGCGGCCTTTCATCAGATGCGCCAAGTTGCTGCTGATGGTCAGGCCGAGCCCGCTGCCGCCGTGGGCTTTGGCGACATTCTCGTCGGCTTGTTCGAAGGCGATAAAAATGCGCTTGAGCGCTGCTTCACTCAAGCCGGGGCCGCTATCGGCGACTTCGATGTGTAATTGTGCGTCTTGCCAACGGCAGTTAAGCGACACGCTGCCGCGCTCGGTGAATTTGATCCCGTTGCCGGCAAGATTGAGCAACACCTGGCGCAGGCGGAAGCCGTCAAGCACAAAGGCTTCCGGCATACCATCGCTATACGACGTCGTAACGGTGAGATTTTTTTGCTGCGCCAGCGGCGCGAGGGTGGCGGCGACATCTTCCACTACCTCACGCAGCACGGTAGGCTCGGCGACAATATTCATCTGGCCCGCTTCGATGCGCGCTTGATCGAGAATATTATTAATTAGAGAGAGCAAATGTTGGCTGTTTTTATCCACTAGATCCGTGTATTGCCCATGCGTCTTATCGTCGAGTTTTTTATCATCGAGCAATTTATTAAAGCCGATAATCGCCGTCAGCGGCGTGCGCAGCTCGTGGGTCATGTGCGACATAAAACGGCTTTTTAGTTCGTACGCCTCTTCCGCCGCCATTTTTTCGACCGTGAGTTTTTGCTTTTCCAGATACAACGCGAGGCCGCGCACCACCAATAACATGAGATAGGTCATCAAGCCGGCCAGCATAGGAAAGAACAGACTGGAATTTTGTTTATACAAAAATAAGCCGCATGACAATGCCGTTGTCAGCGCGCCCATGATGAATAGCGCGATCAAACTGAACGCTGCACTTCGTCGCGCGCGTTGTTCGAACAACACCAGCGGAACGACCACTGCAATCAGTAATAGCAAAAAATCCAGCCAAGGTTTGCGCGGCGCCAGCAGATTATTTTGTTCAATCGAGAGGCTCGCCAGTGCGAGCATGAACAGGCCGGGATATTTAGCGTTGACCGGCGTGACGACATAATCATCGAGTAACGCCGAACGGCTGCCAATAAAAATCCGTTTATCTTTGATCAGGGCGGCGATCGCCTCAGGCCCGGGATACTGCAATTCCGGGCGAGCGGCAACGTTGAACGCGGCATGCACCAGTTGATAAAACGACAGCACTTTGAAGTCCAATGCATTGGACGGGAACTGCACATACGCTTCGCCCTCTGGCGTCACGGGCAGGGTCAGATTACTTATTTGTACGATTTGATTATTTTGCGAAAACTTAACGTCGGGGATGGCTTGTCCGGCGAAAATAGTCGCCAGTGAAAGACTGGGCAAGGTTTTGCCAAACGCACCGTGAATAAGCGGAATACGCCGTTGCACGCCGTCTTCAAGATCATTGCGCAAGCTAATGACGCCGGCTTGACTCCCGGCAAGCGGGCGGGTGAATTGCGGCAGAGGCAAAGTAATGTCGCGCCAGGCTAGTTGCGGCGGCACTTGGGTATTTGCAACGGGCCAAGCGGCGGCGGCGAGTTGGGTTTGATATTGCGCATTGCGTTCAAACGGATAATTCAGCGCGGATGCAGCGAGCACCACGTTGGGTGTGTTGGCTAAGGTGTTGGCGAAGTCAGTATCGCCAGAGCGCGGCTCGGAAAACAAAATGTCATAGGTAATGCTTTTGGCGCGATTGTCGCGCATAAATTCGGTTACCGCTGAATAGACATCGCGTCGATAAGGCCACGCGCCCAGGAGTGGCTGTAGCAACGCCATAGACTCTTCATCCACATCGACAATTAATGCCGATGAAAGATCGCGCGGTTGCGCCATCATGCGTGCCTGCATATCGGCGGCAGCGTTGTCAAAGCGGCGGAACAAAGCGGTTTGGCTGAGCAGTACAGTGAGCAACAGCGCAATTAACGCGATAAATGTTTTGCGCGAAGCCGCGCGTTGCAGCAGTTCAGAGAAGGAGGGTAATTTCACGGGGTGCGCAACGAGCCTGAAGCAATGAATAATGGGCAAGCATAATCAAAAGCCAGGGGGAAAACCAGCACCACATTACGTAAGGCGAAACCTGTCGCGCTATTGCGCCCTTTTATTGCAGTTTGCTGGTGGTGTCATTCATGATTTTCGACCAGTTTGCCCAGTCGAGCTTGCCGATGTCGTCCACTGAGGCGAACAGCGTTTGTTTGCTGGCCGGATAAATGTTGTTGGTGTAATTCGCAAATGTGGCGACGTTACCCACGGTGGTTTTTTGCAACAAATAAACGAAATCGCGTAGCGGACCAAAACTATTGCTTCGCACGGTGTTGTTATAAATGCTGTTGTCGGAGTTTGGATCGGTTTGTTCAAACATAAGATGAGCACGCAGGCTGTCGCGCAAAGTATTATTTTCCACCAGGGTATCGTGGCCACTCCGAATGATCACGCCGACCACGGAATTCGAAATCGTGTTGCCGCTAATGGTATTAAAACTGGCAAAGTCATCGGTGTAAATGGCATAAGCCGCTACGCCGCTGGAGATGGCGGGCAGGCCATTTTTATTGCCGGTGACGCGCGTAATATTGTTGGATAAAAATTTCACATAGCTCGCGCCTAATACATTGTTGAGCGTGCCGTAGCGCCCGTTGGTGTACAGGCCGCCGCAATCATCGAGCACCAGACACGCGCCATCCACCGTGTTGCTTTCCACCACGCTGCTGCCCAATACATAGACGCCGTGATAGCCGCTGTCGTAAATTGCGTTGCCGCGCACTTGCGCATTCGTACCAGTCACGATACCGGCGATGGAGCTGACCGGATTGCCGCTTGCGCCGGTGTTGCGCACGGTATTATTTGACACGATGGCGTTGTCGCTGAGGTCGCCGCGCAAGCCGGAGATTGCTGATGTGGTCACGCTATTCGCGTTAATCGATGCGTTATTACTCACATGGAAATCGACACCGTACTGCGCGCTATTTTCGATGGTGCTATTTTTGAGGGTGAAGTATTTTGACGCCGCTGCCGAGATGCCCATCGCGGCGTTCTTTACGCTGATGCCATCAATCAACAGATTTGTCGTGTCATTCGCTTGAATGCCCACGGCACCAACGGGGGTGGCTTCCACATTCGCGGGCGCAGCGCTGTCGGGCATCCACAAATAAATTTTTCCGTTCTCCTGCACCCATTCGCCCGGTTGGTCGAGCATCCACAATTTGCCGTCGAGATAAAAACCCCAGTCCACGCGGCGATCTACCGCCGATGAAACGGTTATAGATTTAGCGGCGGCTGAATAGTCGGCGACCTTACGCTCCGCGATGATGTAATCCGCCACGCGCAATTTGATGCCGGCGCCGATAGGATTATTTGCGCCGAGATTCAAACCGTCCGCGCTCAGCGTCGTCGTGCCTGAGCTGCCGGTAATGGTGAGGAACATATTGCCCTGCGCATCGCGGTTGGGGAAATGCGCCAAGTCCATCGGCTGGTTGTTGACGATTAATTGTTGCACCGGTGTGCTGAGATTGGCGACATAGATCGAGCCTGAATACACCGACCAGCCGGTGATTTTGACTGCCGGATTGATGACAGGCTTGCCGCAGCTGCCGTTTACGTTCAGCGTCACATTGGCGCGGCGGGTGAGATTCAGCGTGCCGCGATAAAGCGTATTGCAATCGAGCGAAATGGTCGCGCCGTCGGCAATCGTTTGCGGCAATACGCCTTCACTCATTGAAGGAGGTGGCGTGGGGGTGGGGCCCGGCGCGGGAGTTGGTGCAGGCGTTGGCGTCGGTACAGGTGCAGGCTCCGGTAGTGGAGAGGTGTTGGTACTGTCCCCGCCGCCCCCACCACAAGCGGTGAGTATCAGTGACAACAATAGAAACATGCCGATATTATTTATTTTGCACATAGTCAGACCTTCAATTCATGTTAATTGTTTTTGATCACCATCAGCCTCGTGAAAACAACTCAGGGCGTAAAGCTGAAAAATCCGATTAATCCCAAATGGCGACATGGATAATAAAGCTTTAGCCTGAAAATGCCAGCAGAACTTTTACGACACAGCGTAAAATTATTTATTTAAATCAATTAGTTACATAACTTACGGGATTAGTTGAAAGTGCTCGTCGTTTCTTTCATCAAGCGCGACCAGCTGGCCCAATTGAGATCGCCGATGCCGTCGATGGTGGCGAATAGGTTTTGCGTACTGGTGGGGTACACGTTCGCGGAGTAGGTAGAAAATAAAGTGTAATCACCCGCCGTAGTTTTTTGTAGCAAATAAACAAAATCGCGTATCGGTCCAAAGGTATTATTTCTGACCGCGTTGTTATAGGTGCTATTGGCCGAATTGGGATCGGTTTGTTCGTAAATCACGTGCGCCCGTAAGTTATTTTTAATAATATTATTTTCGATCACGATGTCGTGGCCGCTGCGCAACATTAAGCCGGCAACGGTATTCGATATGTCGTTGCCGCTAATGGTGATCAAGCTGGCAAAATCGTCGGTGAAAATGCCGTAGGCCGCAACGCCGCTGGCTACCGGAATCATGCCGAATTTATTGCCGGTTACGCGCGTGATTTTATTATTCAAAAATTGCACGCGGCTATCGCCAAGCACGCCGCTGGCGGAGCCATAGCGGCCATTGGTATAAAGCGCACCGCAGTCATCGAGCACCAGACAAGCGCCATCGATGGTGTTGCTGCGAACGACGCTGCTGCCGAAAACGTAGATGCCGTTGTGGCCGCTGTCGAAAACGAAATTATTGATGACTTGCGAGTTGACGCCCGCCATGATGCCCGCAACGGAGGTGCGTGGATTGCCCAGCACGCCGGTGTTGCGCACAGTGTTGTTGACCACGGTTGCGCTGCTGCTGCCGGTTCCCCATAAGCCCGCGGTAACGGAATTGGTCACGCTATTGCTATCAAGCAGCGCGCCTTTGCTGAGATGGAAATCGATGCCGTAGCTGGCACTGTTTTGTATCAGATTACTTTTTAGCATCAACGAATTTGATGCTGCGGCCGAGATGCCTATGGCGGCATTGATCACGCTGACTGCGGAAATGTTGGCAAACGACGCATCATCCGCGTTAATACCAACGGCATCGACCGGCGTGGCCTCGACATTCGCTGGCGCTGCGCCATCCGGCATCCACAAATAGACTTTGCCGTTTTCCTGCACCCATTCGCCGGGCTGGTCGAGCATCCATAATTTACCGTCGAGGTAGAAACCCCAGCCAGCAGGACGATCGACTGGCGCAGAAACGGTCAGCGATTTATTTGCCGCAGAGTAAGCGGTGACGCTGCGTTCCTCGATCAAATAATCGATCACACGGATTTTAATTCCCGCGCCGACAGGATCATTGCCGCCGAGATTTAATCCGTTGGCAATCAAACCGCTGTCGCCGAAGCTGCCGGTCATGGTGATAAACATATTGCCCTGCGCATCCTTGTTAGGGAAATGCGCCAAATCCATCGGCTTTTTGTTCGCAATCAATTGTTGAATCGGATAGCTCACGTTCGCCACATAAATAGCGCCGGAATACTGGGTCCATCCGGTGACTTTAATTGCCGGGTTAATAATCGCGTTACCGCAAGTGCCATTGGTTTGCACCGTGACGTTCGAGCTGCGCGTCATGTTGAGCGTGCCGCGATAAGTTTTTCCGCAATCAAGCGACACGGTTGAACCATTCGCCACGCTAAGTGGCAGCACGCCCTCGCTTACAGTGGGGACGGGTGTTGGTGTCGGTGCAGGTGCAGGCGTCGGTGTCGGTGTCGGTGCAGGTGCAGGCGTCGGTGTCGGTGCAGGTGCAGGCGTCGGTGTTGGCGTTGGC
>JAYVJD010000171.1:0-4030 GCA_043769625.1 Pseudomonadota bacterium
CGCTGTTCGGCATCACTCAGGTGCTTTCGCAGAACGATCTGATTCAGTCGAACATCACTGTGTCGGTCGGCAAAGGCTATTTTTCCGATCCCTACAAAGATTTCGACAAGCGCCCAGATGGCCGTACTTCATGGGCATGGCTGACGCGCTACAACCACTACTTTTCCGGGCCGGGTGCGGCGTTGCATACGAGCTACCGCTATTTCAAAAATGACTGGGGAATCGCCGCACACACCATTGAAACGGCGTGGTATCAGCCGCTCGGATCAGGGTGGCTATTGCGACCCTCGTTACGCTACTACACACAACGAGCGGCAACCTTCTACCGCGATCCGCCGCTTGATTTTGTTGCGGCGGCAACCGCCGCTCATTTTTCCGCAGACACGCGCCTGGCGGCATTCGGCGCAGTCACGTTGGGAATGAAAGTGGCCAAGGAGTTCGCCCACGACTGGACGATCGACCTTAAGTATGAGTGGTACCAACAGCGAAGCGCCTGGCGCTTGGGCGGCGACGGCAGTCCCGGCATGGAAAATTTCACCGCAAAGTGGTGGCAGATCGGAATTAGCAAAAAGTTTTAATTCCAATGACCTTGAACCTTAAACACTAGGAAATATTTATGAAAAAATTACTGTACCTTCTGATGGCATTGTGTCCCATAGTCGCATCGGCCGTGGTCGGGGAAGATCATTTTCTAAAACCCGACGAGGCGTTCAAACTCAATCTGCAACGACACGGCGATAGGTCGTTGACCGTTACGCTTGAGGCCGCGCCCCATCACTATTTGTACCGCGATCATATAACGATCGATGTTAATAACAAGTTAGGCGCGATCGCTGCGAAGCTCGAATTGCCGAAGGGTGAAATGAAGGCGGATCCGAATTTCGGCAATATCGAAATCTTCCACAATCGTGTTCAAGGCCAAGTCACATTCGATACCGACGCAAGCAAGCTTTCTGATGCCCAAATTTCAGCGACTTATCGCGGCTGTAGCGAGGAAGGGCTCTGCTACCAGCCGATAACCAAGAAGTTCAAATGGGGTGAGATCAAACTGGCCGACGCGAGTCCGTTACAGCCGAGCTTATTTTTCTCCTCGGCACAGGCACAAACAAATACCGCCATTGATGACTCGGCTTCGGTTGCGCAGGATGGCTCGGAGACCGATCAAATAGCCGGTCTGTTCAAAGGCGGTAGTTTCATCACTGTCATTGCCGCGTTCTTCGTCGCGGGACTGTTGTTGGCATTCACACCCTGCGTATTCCCCATGATCCCCATTTTGTCTGGCATTATCGTTGGCCACGGCGAGAAAATCGAGAAGTCACGTGCGTTTGTGCTCTCGCTCGCCTACGTAATGGGGATGGCGATCACCTATGCCCTCGCCGGTGTCGCCGCTGGACTCTCCGGCAAACTCCTCTCCGTCGCATTACAAAATCCCTGGGTGTTAGGCGGATTCGCAATCGTGTTTGTGATTCTGTCGCTGTCAATGTTTGGTTTCTACGAACTACAGTTGCCCAATTCGATTCAGAGCAAATTCAATAACGCCAGTAATAAGGTTAAAGGTGGCAGCAGCGTCGGCGCGTTTACCATGGGGGCGTTGTCTGCCGTGATCGTAGGCCCCTGTGTCGCGCCGCCGCTTGCGGGCGCACTGCTTTACATTAGCCAGAGTCACGATGTCGTGCTGGGCGGTTCGGCATTGTTTGCGATGGCGCTGGGGATTGGGGTGCCGTTAATGTTAGTGGGCACATCGGCGGGTGCGCTATTGCCGCGCGCAGGTGGTTGGATGGAAGCCGTGAAAAAGGTGTTCGGCGTGATGTTGCTTGGCGTCGCCATTTGGTTGGTATCCCCGGTTATGCCGATCACCGCGACGATGTTGTTGATCGGCGGACTGTTGGTGATGTGTGCAGTGTTTCTATCGGCGATCGATCCACTGCCGCACGGTGCCGGCGCAATGCTACGGTTCGGTAAAGGCGCCGGTGTGCTTACCTTAATCGCGGGCACCGCGATGTTGGTGGGTGCGCTGTCGGGAAGTCGCGACATCATGCAGCCGCTAGGCGGTTTCAAAATGGCGAACGCCGCATCCCCGCTTAACCGGCAACTCAACTTCAAGCGCGTCGCCAATCTGGCCGAGCTAGACAGCATGCTGCGTGAAGCGGCCGGGAAACCCGTGGTCTTGGATTTTTACGCCGACTGGTGTGTGTCGTGTAAAGAAATGGAGCACAACACCTTTACCGACAACCGAGTACAGGCCAAGCTGAAAAATGCGATTCTCCTGCAAGCGGATGTCACAAAAAACTCCGATGAGCAGGGGGAATTGTTGAAAAGATTTGGATTATTTGGTCCTCCCGGGATCGTATTCTTTGATCCCAGCGGCGGCGAACTTCGCAATGCGAAGGTAATCGGCTATCAAGCGCCCGAGAAATTTCTTGCGAGCCTCGATCGGGTTTCGGGGCTGAATTAACTTGGGCCAAACGATTCTTAAATCCTTAACAAATAGGTTAATCACGATGCCAATAAAATACTCACGCTTGATTATTCTCGGGTCGGGTCCAGCCGGTTACACCGCCGCTGTATATGCCGCCCGGGCAAATCTGAAGCCAATGCTAATCACCGGATTGGCTCTAGGTGGCCAGCTAATGACAACGACGGATGTTGACAATTGGCCCGCCGATCCGATGGGCGTACAGGGGCCTGATCTGATGCAACGCTTCGCCGAACATGCCGAACGGTTTGGCGCCGACATGATCAATGATCATATTCACACGGCCGATCTGTCCGGGCGGCCGTTTCGACTGATCGCTGACGCCGCCGAATATCATTGCGATGCGTTGATTATATCGACCGGTGCATCGGCAAAATATTTAGGCATCGCGTCGGAGCAAGCCTTCATAGGCAAGGGCGTGTCCGCATGTGCGACGTGCGATGGCTTCTTTTACCGCGGCCAAGATGTCGCCGTGGTGGGTGGCGGCAACACGGCGGTGGAAGAAGCGCTTTACCTCAGCAATATCGCAAAATCGGTTACCGTCATTCACCGTCGCGACCGATTTCGCGCCGAACCCATCATGGTCGATAAGCTCATGGAAAAAACCCGATCCGGCAACGTCAAAGTTTTATGGCACAGTACGGTCGAAGAGGTGACCGGCGACAGTGCTGGCGTTAGCGGCGCTCGAATTATGAGCACTAAAACCGGCGCTTTGCAGGATCTGAATCTACATGGCGTATTCATCGCGATCGGTCACACGCCAAACACGCAATTGTTTGACGGTCAACTTGTTATGAAAAACGGCTACATCGTGACCAATACCGGCGTGGAGGGTAACGCAACAGCGACGAGCGTAGCAGGCGTATTCGCGGCGGGCGACGTGCAAGATCACGTCTATCGCCAGGCCGTCACCAGCGCAGGCACCGGCTGCATGGCGGCGTTGGATGCACAGAAATTTCTCGATCAAGTGGCGCAACCCAAAACTTTTGACATTTTGCCAATGCAGATGGGCAAAGCGACTAACCATCCAATCCTAGTTGCGAATTGACTTCACTCGGTGCGCCAGGAGCCGCGCGCCACTTGCCTCCCAGTCAATGCATTGCCAGGAGCCAAGTTGGGCGCGGTTCCTGGCGCAGTGATTCAGACTATCGACTCAACGCACTGAATAGCCAATGACTTATTTGATTACGTAGTGCCCAAGAATTCCGGCAAAAATCGCACCGCCCACCCAGTTGTTGTGGCGGAATGCTTGGAAACATCCGGCGCGATCGCGGTGGCGAATTAGAAAGTAGTGATAGGCCATCATCGCCGCAGCTACGGTCAATCCCACGAAAAAAAACCAACTGAACTCGCGCGACACTCCGATCATTGCCATGATGACGATCACAAGTGCGTAGCAAATCATCACGGCGGCGACGTCGTAGTCCGCAAACAAAATAGCTGACGTGTTCAGGCTAAGTTTTACGTCGTCGTTGCGATCGACCATGGCGTATTCGGTATCGTACGCGATGGCCCAAAAAATATTCACCAGCAACATGATCCAAGCCAATGCCG
>JAYVJD010000172.1:0-4023 GCA_043769625.1 Pseudomonadota bacterium
GGCCCAACGCACGCATCAGTGTGATGGGCGGCGAACAGGCGGCCAGTGTATTGGCCACGGTGAAACGCGATGGCATCGAAGCCAAAGGCGGTGCGTGGAGCAAGGACGAAGAAGAGCAATTCAAAGCGCCGATCCGCGACCAATACGAAACGCAGGGCAATCCCTATTACGCCACCGCACGCTTGTGGGACGACGGCGTCATCGACCCAGCGCAAACACGAATGGTGTTAGGCTTGGGTTTGTCGGCTGCGATGAATGCGCCGATAGAAAAAACCGAATATGGAATTTTTAGGATGTAGCGATTGTCGGCCTGAGCTTTGGGAAGGATCTGCTGTATTCGTAAAGCAGGTTCCTCGTTAATACTCTCGCTATGGCAAGATATTTTTTCACCCTTACCAAGAATGAACAAAAATTATGTCTGATCTAATTATTGAAATCGGTGAAGGTGGCGTAGCGGTCCTCGCGCTCAATAGACCAGACGTACACAACGCCTTCGACGACAAGCTCATCGCCAGCTTGACCAAAGCGTTACAAAAATTTGAAAAAGATAAAAAAGTCCGAGCGGTGGTTCTTTGTGCTGAGGGTAAATCTTTTTCCGCTGGCGCTGACCTCAACTGGATGAAACGTGTCGCGGAATACGACGAGCAGGAAAACTATTACGACGCAATGAAGCTCGGCGAGCTTCTGCGCACTCTTAACACGCTGAAAAAGCCCACCATTGCCCGGGTACATGGCGCGGCATACGGTGGCGGCGTCGGCTTGATCGCAGCGTGCGATATTGCCATTGGCACGGTGGATGCGATGTTCGGCTTAACTGAAGTCAGGCTTGGCATTATCCCGGCGGTTATCAGCCCGTATGTCGTTGCCGCAATCGGTGAGCGCCATGCACGTCGCTATTTTTTGACTGGCGAAAGATTCAATGCCGCAGAAGCCTATCGCATTGGCTTGCTGAATGATTTGGCGCCAGATGAAGCGACGCTGGATCAAACCATTGCCACGATTATTGAAGCCATTTTGCAAGGCGGCCCAGCTGCCGTGATGGAAGCGAAGGATTTAATTTCTGCCGTGGCCTGGCGGCCGGTGAATGATTCTTTGATTGCGGATACGGCTGAACGCATCGCGCGCGTGCGCGCGTCGAAAGAAGGTAAAGAAGGCTTGACTGCATTTTTGAATAAACGCAAACCGAGTTGGATTAAGAGATGATGGCAATGGTTTGTCTGACCCTCGCCCTCCATCCCAACCTTCCCCCTCGAGGTGGGAAGGAGCTTATCGGAGGGTGCAAGGGCTGTGTTTAAGAAAATACTCATCGCAAACCGTGGAGAAATTGCTTGTCGCGTCATACGCACATGCAGACGCTTAGGGATCAAAACCGTCGCGGTATTTTCCGACGCGGATAAACATTCACAACATGTTTTGCAAGCCGACGAGGCGATCCACATTGGCGGTCCTCGACCGATTGAGTCGTATTTGCGCGGCGATAAAATTCTAGAGGCGGCAAAAAAAACCGGCGCAAAGGCGATCCACCCAGGTTACGGATTTTTGTCTGAGAACGCCGACTTCGCACGTGCATGTGAAAAAGCTGGAATTGTTTTTATCGGCCCAACGCCCGAGGCCATCTACAAAATGGGCTCGAAAAGTGCAGCCAAAATTATCATGCAAGCGGCGGGTGTGCCGGTCGTCCCCGGCTATCACGGCGACAATCAAGAGGTAAATTTTCTACACCAAGAAGCGGACAAAACTGGCTATCCGCTGTTAGTTAAAGCGGTCGCGGGCGGCGGCGGCAAGGGCATGCGGCTGGTGAAAAATTCCAGCGAATTTATCGAGCAACTAGGCGCCGCTAAACGCGAAGCAAAAAATGCATTTGGTGATGAGGTCGTGTTACTCGAACGCTTTGTAAAAGGCCCGCATCATATTGAGTTTCAGGTGTTCGGCGATAGCCACGGTAACGTCGTGCATTTGTTCGAGCGCGAATGTTCTATCCAGCGCCGCCATCAAAAAATCCTCGAAGAAACACCCTCGCCTTTTGTTACGCCGGATATGCGCGAGAAAATGGGTGCGGCGGCGGTCGCCGCTGCTAAAGCCATTAATTATCGCGGCGCGGGTACGATAGAATTTATCGTCGGCGGCGACCGGGAATTCTTTTTCATGGAGATGAATACGCGACTGCAAGTCGAGCACCCGATTACCGAGATGACGACCGGACAGGATTTAGTCGAATGGCAATTGCGCGTTGCCGCTGGCGAAACTTTGCCATTAAAACAAAATGAAGTTAAACCTAGCGGCCATGCTATTGAAGTGCGTTTGTGCGCAGAAAATCCCGTAAATAATTTTCTACCGGAAACGGGTACGCTGAAGCGCTTCGTTATTCCATCCCCCTCGGATTTCGTTCGTATTGATACCGGTTTTACTGAGGGTGATGAAGTCGGTGTGTTCTACGATTCGATGATTGCCAAGCTCATTGCATTCGGCGCGAACCGCGATCTAGCGATAAAAAACCTACAGGCCGCGCTGGGCGAAACTGCCGTCATCGGCCTCACCAGCAACATTCCCTTTTTGGAGAAAATTGCCCATCACCCGGCTTTTGCCAAAGGCGAAACCACTACCGCGTTTGTCGAAATTCATTTGGCAGATTTGCTGAGTCAGCCTGCGGCAAACGATAACGCATTATTTGCTGCCTGCGCCACGTTACTATTAGACGAATCAACAGCAGCGAGTGCGAACGCTACCATTCATGCCGATCCTCATTCTCCTTGGAACGCGGTGAATGGTTGGCGGCTCAACAGCAAGCCGCAAAGAACGCTGATGCTGGCCGATCCGATCCAGGCCGTTACTCATATTATTTCGGTTGAAGAAATTTCAGCCGCGCGCGGGCAATATCGCTTGCGTCATCTAAATCGCGAGGCGCTGCTCGATTGCCAGAACGTCAATGAGTTAAAGCTTGATGGTGCGCATGTTCAGGCAAGAGTGGTTCGTCATGCATACCACCTCACTGTGATGCAAACCGGCCATCGCCTTGATTTCGAACAAGTGCGCCCATACGAATTTGAAAGCGCTGATGAAGTACCCGGTGGCAGACTGACTGCACTCATGCCAGGCCGCATCGTCAAAGTCTTAGTCGCCAATGGCGATGAAGTAAAACAAGGCCAACCCTTGCTCATCATGGAAGCGATGAAAATGGAACACACTATTCACAGCCCGCGCGATGGCAAAGTGGCGCGCGTGGTGCACAAGGTTGATGACATCGTCGCGGCGGATGCGCTGTTGTTCGAGTTTGAACAAGCTGCCGACTGAATCCGAACGGCGTATAATTGACGCCAGTCTTTTCCCCTCAAATAGTTTATAAAGATAATTACATAACTATTTGTTTTTATTGAATTTTTATCCTGGAGAGCATCATGGCAGCAAACCCACAAGCAATGAATCAAACGGTACCCACCGTAAAATTATTGATCAACGGCAAATACGTCGAATCAAAATCAACCGAATGGCGCGACATCGTCAATCCGGCGACGCAAGAAGTTTTAGCGCGTGTCCCGTTCGCCACAGCCGACGAAGTCAACGCTGCCGTCGCTTCGTGCAAAGAAGCGTTCAAGACCTGGAAGAACACACCGCTCGGCGCGCGTGCGCGCATCATGCTCAAACTACAAGCGCTGATCCGCGAAAACTCGAGCAAAATCGCTGCAGTGTTGACCGCCGAACAAGGCAAAACTTTGCCGGATGCGGAAGGCGACATTTTCCGTGGGCTGGAAGTTGTAGAACATGCCTGCGCCATCGGCACCTTGCAACTCGGCGAATTCGCTGAGAACGTCGCTAACGGCGTCGATACTTATTCCGTGCGTCATGCGATCGGTGTGTGCGCTGGTATTACCCCATTCAATTTTCCGGCGATGATTCCGCTGTGGATGTTCCCGATGGCCATCGGTACCGGCAACACATTCTTGTTGAAGCCAAGTGAGCAAGACCCGATGAGCACTATGATGTTGGTCGATCTGGCCTTGCAAGCCGGCGTACCGCCCGGCGTGC
>JAYVJD010000173.1:0-4014 GCA_043769625.1 Pseudomonadota bacterium
GTTTTGGTTGGGCTGGCTCTATTTATGGCTGCCCTTAATTACCTTGCTTGGTTGGTTAGGCGGCTTTGCCTTGTTTCGCGATCAATTAGTGGTGCAACAAGGCTGGCAATCGTTTGTCGATAATCTGCCGACGTATTCTTTGGTGGTCATCATGATGGCTGGCGCGCTGCTGTCATGGGCGCTCACCAATTGGTTTCGTTTTGCGAATAAGGAAGCACGCAAAGGTGTCAGCCATGTTTCAATAAAGCAGCAAGCTGATGCGCTGCATGTGAGCGAAAATAATTTGGCTGCTTGGCAAAAACAAAAACGCATGGTCGTGCACCACGACGAGCACAGTCAAATTCTTGATGTGACAGAGTAATAAAAATATCAGTATAATCAATAAGTTATATAATACACGCGGGGGCGGTCCCGGACCGTATTTACGGTAGCCAAAACATAAACCTTGCGCAGCCTGCGCAACTTGTTTATATTCAATCCCATGAAAGCGCTTATTCGTTACCTCGTACCCATTCTCACCAGCCTGCTTCTACGCAAGCTGCTGCGCCGCGCGCGCAAATAACCCCCCCCCCCTACAATCCGGTTGCAATCGCGGTAGATAAGTTAAAATCTGTCGATTGATGCTTATTCATTTTCCACGTCTTGAAAAAATATTTTTACGGAGCCACCATGTCTGACCAATTGATTATTTTCGACACCACCTTGCGCGATGGCGAACAAAGCCCCGGCGCGTCAATGACGCGCGAAGAAAAAGTACGCATCGCCAAGCTGCTGGAAAAAATGCGCGTCAATGTCATCGAAGCCGGATTCCCTGCGTCCAGCCAGGCGGATTTCGACGCCGTGCATGCCGTAGCCAGCGCCATCAAAGACAGCACAGTCTGCGGTCTCGCGCGCGCGCAGACCGGCGACATTCAAAAGGCCGCCGATGCCATCAAACCGGCGGCGAGCGGGCGCATCCATACTTTTATCGCCACCTCAGAAATTCACATGCAAAAGAAATTGCGCATGCAACCGGAAATGGTGCTGGAAGCGGCGATCAACGCCGTGAAATTTGCCCGCACGTTCACTGACGACGTAGAATTTTCCGCCGAAGACGCCAGCCGTTCTGGCTTGGATTTTATGTGCCGCGTTTTCGAAGCCGTCATCAAAGCTGGCGCGAAAACCATCAACGTCCCCGACACCGTCGGCTACGGCGTGCCAGGAGAATATGGCGAACTTATGCGCAAAATCATTGAGAAAGTGCCTAATTCTGACAAAGCCATTTGGTCCGTGCATTGCCATAACGATTTGGGTTTGGCCGTCGCCAACTCCTTGTCCGCTGTCATGAACGGCGCGCGTCAGGTCGAATGCACCATCAACGGTTTGGGCGAACGCGCGGGTAATGCCTCGCTGGAAGAAATCGTCATGGCCGTGCGCACGCGCAAAGATTTTTTCCAGTGCGACACACGCATTGACGCGACACATCTGGTGCAAGCGAGTAAATTGATTTCCGGCATCACCGGTTTCCCGGTGCAACCGAACAAAGCCATCGTCGGCGCCAATGCGTTTGCACACGAAGCGGGCATCCATCAGGACGGCGTACTCAAGCACCGCGAGACTTACGAAATCATGCGCGCACAAGACGTGGGCTGGAACGCCAACAAAATGGTACTGGGCAAACATTCGGGCCGCACCGCATTCAGGGCGCGCCTGGAAGAACTCGGCATCGCACTCGAATCCGAGCAGGCATTGAACGACGCATTCAAAGGCTTCAAAGAACTCGCCGATAAAAAACACGAAATTTTCGACGAAGATATTCATGCCTTGGTAAGCGGCGAAGCGGTGACGCACGAGAACGAACATTTCGCTTTCGTCTCGCTCATGGCGCATTCTGAAACCGGCGAAACGCCAAGAGCCAGAATAGTCATCACCGAAGACGGCGCAGAGAAAAAATCCGAATCCGAAGGCAGCGGCCCGGTCGATGCCTCATTCAAAGCGATAGAAAAATTGGTCAACAGCGGCACTGAACTGCAACTGTATTCGGTTAACAACATCACCAGCGGCACCGAGTCGCAAGGCGAAGTGACGGTCAGGTTGTCGAGAGGCGGGCGCATCGTCAATGGTTTAGGCGCAGACACCGACATCGTCGTCGCCTCAGCTAAAGCCTATTTGTCCGCGCTGAATAAACTGCAATCCAAGCTGGAAAAAGTAAACCCGCAGGTTTGATGTCTGTGGATGCTTCGGAAAAAAATTGTATCTTCATGCGCGAGGCCCTCAGGCTCGCGCATGAAGCCGCAGCAGCAGGCGAAGTGCCAGTCGGCGCCATCGTCGTCAAAGACGGCATCATCATCGGTCGCGGTTTTAACTCCCCGATAGCCAACCACGATCCCACCGCCCACGCCGAAATCCGCGCGCTACGTGACGCTGCTGAAAAAATAGGCAACTACCGTTTACCCGATTGCGAGCTATACGTCACGCTGGAACCCTGCGTCATGTGCGTCGGCGCCATCCTGCACGCCCGCATCGCGCACGTCGTGTTCGGCGCCAGCGATCCTAAAACCGGCGCAGCGGGCAGCGTAGTAAATTTATTTGCCGAAACCAAATTGAACCATCACGCGGAAGTGACGAGTGGGGTGATGGCGAAAGAATGCGCGGCACTGCTGAAAGAATTTTTCGCTGCACGTAGATAGCATTATAAGTATTTGATTATAATGAATATTTTATAATAATCGGTTTGCTCAAAAATAACAGTTCAGCTTGCTAAGAGCAGATAAACATAGATAAAACTCAAGACTTCCCTTCACCGAGTTGAACTTCGTCGACCCATTTTATGAACGGTTTTCCTTGAGGGTGAGGCAGAACCCATACTTGCCTCCCATCAATTTGGCCTTTCCAGCCTTTGTAGTCTTTTTTGCCATGTAATTTGAAGTGCGCTCCTTCGAATTCAGACTGCACAACAAAATCAATGAACCAATCCCAACCAGTCAAAAATAAAATAATCTTCGGATTAAATGCCTTAATTTCGATGTCTAGAATCTTTCTTGCAATTTCGCGTTGCAATTTTCGAGCTTCTTTGTTTGGGTTACTGTTTGCGGGTGCAAGCTTGTAAAGGTTGCTCCATGCGAGATATTCAAGTTTTTCGAGAGGATTTTTCACTTCCTGTTCTATCAACCCCATTTTATCCGCTAGGCGTCCAGCAAAATTCCAAAACTGTGATCTATTTGGATTGTAGTTTGTATTATTAGTTAAGAGAGTTACTAAGCTTTCTTTATCCCCAAAAGCTTTTGCTAGATTCTTGGTAAGTTTGTCTGTATCAGTTGATTCGAAAACATTTTGCTCGGGTGCGATACCTCCCCAATTTGGGGCGCGGCCAATTACCATTAACCCACGACAATACTTAGCACCCATTACTCCAAGGTCAAGGCGGTGTTTTATGGCTGAGATATTCTTTGAATCAATCTTCGCTTCTTGGATTAGTTCCTTGAGTTTGATTTCTATTAATTTCTGGTCTTCATTTAATTCTGCATTTTTCATCAATCGTTCCTGTTTTATAAAAGCGTAATATCTATTCCTGATAAGCTTCCATATATAGCGGTGGGGAAACAACTTCCATGTTCTTGCCGAACCCCCTGAGCCACCACACTAGCCTGGGCGAATCAACGACGGACGCCGTAACGGTTACATAGCCTTTTTTCTCTATGGTAATTGCCTGATCGCTTGAGAGTGGTGTTTCACCTAGGTGTTCCGCTACCTGGATTGGCATCCGCAATACTAACTTGATGATTTTTCCGCTACCGAAATTGAGCGCTCCGTTTTGCAAGTAAGTTTGCAGATTAAATCCCTGCGGTTTGCTGACAGGCGCTGCTAATCCTCTTACACGACGTAATCGATGTACCGCAAGCATGCGTGGATCATCGTACCCATCATATTTTGCCACCAAGTAGGTCACTAAACCCGTGCAGATCAAACCGAGCGGATGTAGTTGAATTTTGCTGAAATGGTCCTTGTACTTGGACTTATATTCAGCTTCGATTT
>JAYVJD010000174.1:0-4007 GCA_043769625.1 Pseudomonadota bacterium
TAGTGAATTCAATCATGGCGCTGCCGTGTTGGCGTGACGTGTGCCGCTTGGATCGGCGTTGACGCTGAAGAAAGTCAGGATGGCTCATGATGTTGCTCCTGGGTAGAGAGTGGTGAGGTCAATGGCTGATGCTGATGCGATTGGTAACAATCCGTTAAAACAAAACCTGGTTCGTTGAATAAGGGATGGCGCAGCCGATCGCCTGTCTGGAGGTTCAGCTTCGCGATGCCGCCTGCTTCGAGTTCGAGCGTATGGATCGGTTTGCTGATGCGTTGTCCGTCACTTGGCTTGGCGGACCTGCAAAAGCTGGCGCTCCACGGTTTGACATGGTTCACACATTGCAAAACGATGCCTTCATTGTCGAGGTAGACGACGTCTATTGGATAGCGCAAAAAAGCGGTATGTACACTGGGACAACGAGTGATGAGTAAAGCATGCACGCCCTCCTCGCCCCTGGCGCCAACACCCTGCGCAAGGTCGCGGCTGAACATCAGGCCTTTGAGGCGCGTCATGAAGTGGTCGGCCACGACAACCTGAAGGGGATGTTGCGTATGGTTACCGTGCACAATAGCGTGAGTAGTAGGCTTGGTCATGTCAATCCGGTCATTTACAAGGTAAATATCGAGCCGGGTCATAAACCCGAGTGCATAAATTTCATGACGGTGGGAAATAGCAGCACGATGAACGTGCAGGGAAATATAAAAGCTAACAACGGAAACAGCATCTTGACCGGCGCTTCCATGGCGAGCTTTTCTGCACGAAGAAATCGCTCGCTGCGACGTTGGTCGGCTTGGGCGCGGAGCACAGGCCCAAGGTTCATGCCCATGCGTTCGGCTTGAATAACAGCGGTACAAAAATTGGTGACGCTGGGCTCTGCTAGCCTTTCTGCCATGTCACGCAGGCTGTCAGCACGCCCCTTGCCTGCGCGGATATCTCGCAATACCCGTTGCAATTCATTCCGAAGCACGCCTTTAGGCCCCTTGGAAACTGCCTGTGTCACGGCGCCCTGCATATTCAGGCCGGCCTCCACACACAAGGTAATAATGTCGAGTAGAAACGGCAGACTTTTGAGAAGTTCGCGTCTGCGCGCAGCCAGATGATCGCGTAACCAAATTAATGGGTAATACCATCCACATAGCGCGCCAATCACTGTGACCTGCATGTAGGCTTTCAGGGTAAAACCAAATTTACCCACTCGCGCGTCGCCTAAAGGAGAATCAAACGAATCTAAAATCCACCAAAAGAGCAATCCGACCAGTATTGCACTCACGATACGGCTGGCAATGAATTGCGCCGGGCTGATCGAATAATCCAAACCACCCTGACGTAATTTGGTTAAAAGTTTGGTGTGGCTTTGTTGCGAAATAAGCGGAGTAATGTAATGGCTAATACCTTGAATCGGCCACCACATGAGGCGAAACCCTATAGGCGGCGCATCTTTATATTGGCGATCTTCTTCCGGCACCGTTGTCAAAGCCCGACTCAGCAGCCACGCTACTAACGCGACAGACAAGCCGATTGCCAATGCAAATAAGATAATAATGACATTAGTGCTCATAAATAGTCTCGCAACATAAATTACAAATATGTATATCGATAAAGAAAAATTTTCATACGTCGATGGCGACAATTTTGCGAATAATATAAATACCCATTACTTCACAAAACAAAATAACGGCCAACGCACCCCACCCCATACGCGTATGCCACATCATGCTCATGGCTTCGGGCTCCATGGCATTTAGTACATACATTAAAATCAGCGGCATCGAGCCGACTACCCACGCCTGCAATTTGCCTTGTGAAGTGAGTGCTGCAATTTTCCCCTCAATCTGTAAGCGACTCCGAATTGTCTGACTGGTACGCTCCAGCGTCTCGGCCAAGCCACCGCCGGTTTCGATAGCGATACGCATGGCGGATACCACCAGCGTGGTGGTTTGCGTAGGCACGCGACGATTAAGATTGCTCAGGCTTTGCTCTAACGTCACACCCAGCCGTTGTTCACGCAGCAGCAGCGAAAATTCCTGCGCCAGCGGCGGCTGCGCCTCGGCGACCAATTGCTGGATGGCGGAAGTTAATCCCAACCCTGCTTTCAGCCCGCCACTCAACATCATCAAAGCATCTGGTAGCTGCTCTTCAAATTGGCGCAAGCGTCGCTTTCGCATCCACGCATAAATAACGCGCGGCGCAAATACCAATGCCACCAACACAGGAATCACCACGGCCACACTGCCGGTCAAAATCCACACAATCAAACCACCCAAAGCAATCAGCGCAAGATTGGCTAAAAAAAGTTTGGAGGGATCGATAAACAGAAAAAACTCCTGCACTTGAAATTTGGTGCGCTCGGTAAATTGATCGCGATAACGCGCAAGCGTCACCGTGCCCACATCGATAACAAACCAGGCCAACAGCGCAGCTGAAATGGCGATGACAAAGGTAAAAATGAATAATATATTGTTCATATGTAAGTATTTGATTTAATTGACTTTATTGATGCACTATATTTCAACACGAACACCAGAAATATCCGCCGTACTGACATTCATCACAGCCGGGTCGGCTGGTTTGAAAATGTCCATATCGAGTGCATGGCCAGATGAACGCAACTCCTCGTAAAAGCTCGGCACCATGTCGCAGCCGGTGAAGTAGCCTTTGACCTTGCCGGTGGTATGTCCGTCTGTGCCGGTATAGCCTTTGTTGACGAACTTGAATAATTCCTGCATCTGAATTTTTCCACTTTCCATGCCGGTGATTTCAACTATGCTTGAAATCATGCGTGTGCCGCAGGCAAAGCGGGTTTGCTGCACGACGATGTCCACCGCTGATGTGATTTGTTCGCGGATAGCCAATAACGGCAAATCCATCCCCGCCATGAGCACCATGGTTTCTAATCGGGCCAGTGCATCACGCGCCGTGTTGGCGTGCAATGTCGTAAGCGATCCTTCATGCCCTGTATTCATGGCTTGCAACATATCCAACGCTTCAGCACCCCGACACTCACCGACTACAATGCGATCAGGCCGCATGCGCAAAGTATTCTTGACCAGCTCACGAATCGACACGATTCCTTTACCCTCCACGTTGGATGGGCGGCTCTCGAGGCTAATTAAGTGTTCGTGATGCAGCTTGAGTTCGGCAGAGTCTTCGACGGTAATCACACGTTCGCCAGAAGGAATAAAATTCGAGAGTATGTTGAGCAAAGTGGTTTTGCCCGAGCCAGTACCACCTGACACGATGATATTTTTTCGCGCTTCAACACATATCCTAAGAAAATCTGCCATGGCCGGATTCAGCGCGCCGAAGCTGACCAAATCGTCACCGGTTAATTTGCGCTTGGAAAATTTACGTATCGTCAGCGCGGGGCCTTTTAACGCCAAGGGTGGAATGATGGCGTTAACACGGGATCCGTCCTTGAGGCGCGCATCCACCATGGGCGATGATTCGTCGATGCGTCGGCCTAATGGCGCAACGATGCGCTCAATCACGCCCATCACGGCGCGGTCACCGGTAAAAGTCAGCGGGTGTTTTATCAAACGGCCAGCACGCTCGACGAAAATCTGGTCAAACCGGTTGACCATAATTTCCGTCACGCTGTCGTCTTCCAATAATTCTTCTAACGGCCCAAGGCCAATGGCTTCATCCAGGACCTGCTTGCACAGAAAATCCCGGTCGAGTTCGCGCGGTATATCTTTATCCTGCTCCTTCAACAGTTGCCGGATCAAGGCTTCGGTTTCGACACGCAGTTGCGCGTCAGTCATCGCTGATACATCGTGCCGGCGCAAATCCATCGTCTCCAGCAAGTCAGTATGAATCCGTTTGCGCCACTCAAACTCAAGCTGTTTACGTTTTTGGTCCGGCGCGATCACTAAAGCCATCTTGCTCGCCTGACTGTTAGCGTGCGACACAGCCACGACCGCTGTTGCTACTTTCTGCACCTGCCCATACGCCGACTGCGAGTCTGGTTGAACTATTGGTATCGCTTTAGTTATGTTGGATGTTTCTTT
>JAYVJD010000175.1:0-4005 GCA_043769625.1 Pseudomonadota bacterium
ATGAGCCGACGGCAAAAGTGAAAGCGCAAGCACCAGCGCCTGTGGCAAAAGTAGTGGCGAAAAAAGTAGCTAAAAAAGCCGCTAAAAAACCAAAATCCAAATAAACCATAACCTATTGATTATAATAAATAATTTCTGTGGCTAAACTCATCATTATTTTTGGCTTTCATGCCGTTACCAGTCGCTTGCGTTCCGCCCCGGCGAGCGTGCAGGAATTATTTGTCGAGAACTCGCGCACCGACCGACGCGCGCAAGATCTCATCGCTCTGGCCGAATCACTCAACATCCGCGTCATGTTGGTCGATACCAAACGTCTCGACGGCATGACTGGTTTCGGCCGCCATCAAGGGGTGGTTGCCGGCGTAATGCCGGTGCAACTCGCTGCGCATATTGACGACCTGTTGGAACATCTCACCGTGCCGCCGTTTTTGTTATTGCTCGACGGCGTTACCGATCCGCATAACCTTGGCGCATGTTTGCGCGTAGCAGATGCAGCGGGCGTGCATGCCGTCATCGCGCCGAAAGATCGCGCGGTGGGATTGAATGCGACGGTGGCGAAAGTTGCATCCGGCGCGGCGGAAACCGTGCCATATATCACCGTCACCAATCTCGCGCGCACCATGCGCGAATTGAAAGAGCAAAATATTTGGCTGGTTGGCACCGATGACGAGGCAACGCAATCTTTATACGGCGCAAAACTGACCGGCCCGCTCGGCTTCGTGTTGGGCGCGGAAGGCGAAGGCATGCGCCGCCTCACGCGCGAAACCTGCGACGCGCTAGTGAGCATCCCGATGCACGGCACGGTGGAAAGTTTGAATGTGTCGGTAGCCAGCGGTGTGTGTTTGTTTGAAGCCGCGCGGCAACGCAATATTAAATAAACTATTTTCTACCGAATTTTTCTTGTCCCCGTCAGTCTTATTCTTGATAGTAAAGCTATTTTGTAACTATTTGATTATATTAAGTAAATTATTGGGGGCGCTATGCATGGTAAGCAAGGTTTTTTCAAAGGATTAATAATCATGACAATGTTAAGTGTGGTGAGTGCATTACCCGTCGCAGCAGCGAGCTTGCCGCAAGGCATGGAATTCGTCACCTCAGTCGAGGGCATCAGCGAATATAAATTGCAAAACGGTTTGCGCGTGTTGTTGTTCCCCGATCCTTCTAAAGAAACCGCGACGGTAAATATCACTTATCTGGTCGGTTCGCGCCACGAAAATTATGGCGAAACTGGCATGGCGCATTTGCTCGAACACTTGGTGTTCAAGGGTACGCCCAAGCATCCGAATATTCCGAAAGAGTTGAGCGAGCACGGCGCGCGGCCGAACGGCACGACCTGGCTGGATCGCACCAATTATTTTGAAACCTTTTCCGCGACCGATGCCAATCTCGAATGGGCGCTGGATCTCGAAGCCGACCGCATGATCAATTCCTTCATCGCCAAAAAAGATCTCGATAGCGAAATGACCGTAGTGCGCAATGAGTTTGAATCGGGCGAGAACAGTCCGCAAGGCGTGATGTTCAAGCGCCTCACCGGGATGGCTTACGATTGGCACAATAACGGCAAATCCACCATCGGCAATCGTAGCGACATCGAGAACGTGAACATCGAACGCCTGCAGGCATTTTACAAAAAGCATTACCAGCCGGATAACGCGGTGTTGGTCGTCGCAGGCCGGTTCGATCAGGAAAAAACGTTGTCATGGGTAAATAAATATTACGCGCCGATTCCCAAACCTACACGTGTGCTGGACAAGCTCTACACCGTCGAGCCGATACAAGACGGCGAGCGTAGCTTTGCCATTCGCCGCGTGGGCGATGTGCAATTACTCGCGTTGGCTTATCACGTTCCCTCGGCGCAACATGAAGATTATCCTGCGGTGCAAATGATCAGCACGATTCTGGCAGATACCCCGACCGGCCGCCTACACAAGGAATTGATTGAGAAAAAACTGGCTACTAGCGTAGGCGGTTTTGCTGGGCAATTTCACGACCCCGGTCTGAGTATGTTTTTTGTTACGCTGGGAAAATCCGACGCGATGGAACCGGCACGCGACGCGATGTTTAAAAATATCGAAGCCATCGCCGCACAGCCGATTACCGCCGAAGAACTCGACCGTTCGCGGAGCAAATATTTGAAGCAATTCGATTTGAGCCTGGCATCGACTGAAAGTGCGGCGATAGGGCTGACCTCGACGATAGCTTTAGGCGATTGGCGTTTATTGTTTCTCGATCGCGATAGGGTAAAAAAATTGACCGTCGCTGATGTGCAGCGCGTGGCCAATACCTATTTCAAATCGAGCAACCGCACCTTGGGCCAATTCATTCCGACCGAAAAACCGGATCGTGCTGAAATTCCTGCAGTACCAAATGTCGCCGAGTTATTGAAAGATTACAAAGGCGGCGAAGCGGTAGCACAAGGCGAGAATTTTGATCCGTCGCCAGCTAATATCGAAACGCGAACCAAGCGCAGCCAATTGGCCGGCGGTGTGCAACTCGCCTTGGTGCCGAAGAAAACGCGCGGCGCAACCGTCAATGCCAGCCTGCAATTGCGCTTTGGCGATGAGGCCAGCTTGCAAGGGCGAGCACAGGCCGGCACTTTCGTTGGCAGCTTACTCGCGCGCGGCAATAAGCGATTGTCGCGGCAACAATTGCAAGACGAATTCGACAAACTCAAAGCACAAGTAAATATTGGCGGTAGCGCGATGGGCGCGAATGCCAGCATTCAAACCACGCGCGAAAATTTACCGGCGGTATTAAAATTGGTCATGGAATCTTTACATGATCCGATTTTTCCTGAAGCAGAATTCGCGCAATTGAAACGTGAATTGCTCACGGGATTAGAAGCGCAAAAGCGAGATCCTCAGGCGCTAGGTTTCAATACATTCAGTCGTTTGCTAAACGCCTACCCAAAATCAGATCCGCGCTATACCGGCACCTTTGATGAAACTGTCGCCGATGTGACGGCTGTCACGCTGGATCAAGTGAAAGCGTTTCATAAAGATTTTTACGGCGCGTCGAATGCGCAGCTTGCAGTGGTCGGCGATTTTGATGAAAGCGCCGTGACGCAGGTAGTGAGCGAAGGCTTAGGTAAATGGACCAGCCCCAAACCGTTTACGCGACTAGTGAGCAAATTGCCGAATAACCCTTCGGCCAACCAAAATATCGAAACGCCGGACAAGGCCAACGCCGTTTTTGTCGCCGGAATTCCCTTCGCCCTGCAAGACAACGATGCGGATTACCCCGCGATGGTGTTGGGCAACTACATGATGGGCGGCGGCTTTTTGAATTCACGATTAGCCACGCGCATTCGCCAGAAAGAAGGCTTGAGCTACGGCGTCGGTTCCTTCCTGCAAGTCAACTCGCAGGACAAAGTCGCGACCTTCGGCGGTAACGCGATTTACGCGCCGCAAAACGTGGCCAAACTCGAAGCGGCATTTAATGAGGAAATCGCCCGCGCATTGAAAGACGGCTTTACCGCCGAAGAAATCGCTGCAGCCAAATCCGGTTTGTTGCAATCGTATAAAGTCGGCCGCGCGCAGGACGGTGGCTTGGCCGGAACACAAGCCAGCTATTTATATCTCGGCCGCACCTTCAAATGGAACGAAGACATTGAACAAAAAATTGCTGCGCTGACGCCAGATATGATCGTCGCCGCGATGCGCAAGCATATTGATCCAACCAAATTTACCGTGGTGAAGGCGGGCGATTTTGCCGGCAAGCCGGCGGTGAAATGAAGGATGAAGGATGAGGGATGAGGGATGAGGGATGAAAAAAAATAGTCATCTGTCATTCCGAGCCTACCGAGGAATCTGCTTTTGACTTTGATGTCACTCAATTGCGTGCTGGAATTTTGTGAATAGGCTTCGCAACTAATTCGACGAAAGAAATCCCTTCCCCTTCAAGGGGAAGGTTAGGATGGGGATGGGTGTGTTTTAGGATGTACAAACATTCGTCCGCGTCCTTGAACTTTCGACCGACTCTCCCGCAGACACGTCCTATGGAAAA
>JAYVJD010000176.1:0-3995 GCA_043769625.1 Pseudomonadota bacterium
TCGGCGGATTTTTTAACAGAGCCCGGCTTTCGAGCGTCGCGCACCCGCAAACGATCATCGAAAAAAGCAACACGCCCGCTAGGTTGCGGGCGTGTTGTAGTTTCGAACGAATCAAATGTTTACTCGCGCGGGCCAATCGACCATGGGAATATTTTCGTCCATCCCAAGATGTCCGTGATGACCAACACGATGAAGACTACCAGTAACACTATAAGCACGGTAGCGGCGCCGCCGCCAGCGGCGGGAAGTTCATCGATCTTGCCGGCGACTTTAGTTATTTCCTGATCAGTCATCGAAGCGACACGGGTTTTTGCGTCATCGGCGCTTAATCCCATTGTTTGAAACTGCTGGCGCACGTCGGCTCGATTCATAAACGCTTCGACCTTGTCACGGTTTTGCGCGACGACGGTTTGATCTATTGCACTTTCCGTTCCAATCATTGCGGCATTGGCACTACCCATAGGTAAGTGCAAAGCCATTAGCGAAACGATTAACAAACGACAAATGAGGCGGAAAAATTTACTATTCACAATACTGTCCTCCGTGAATGTTTATTGGAGATTGAACCATACCACATTAGAAAACTTTTTCACAGTTTGTTAAGGTTAAAACGTCGCGGTTAAAGTCAGTCTCGCGGCACGTTTATCGACCGGGTGAAACTGAATGTCGTCCGCTCCGCTGTTAGGCTCACCGGCGAGGCGAGATGTATAGAAATAATCGATGTCGTTGCCTTTACGATCAAATAGATTAAACACGTCGAGATGCAGGTTCCATTTTTTGCTGAACTTGTAGCCAACGCGGGCATTAGTCATGATCGTAGATTTTGAACGGACACGGTTGTCTTCAATCAACGGCCGCGGACCGAAATAGCGATATTGAACATTGCCGAACCAGCCGTTGATATCATCGATTGTGACGCCTGCGGTGACAATACGTTCAATTGCACCGGGAATGCGCTTGCCTATGTTGTCGGGATCACCGTCGTCGAATCGTGCACGCGTGGTCGCCGCATTAAAGTCGAATAGCAGCCACGGCCTGGGGATGTAGTGCAGGTCTAGTTCGATCCCGGTTCGTATGCTGGGTCTACTCGCCTCAGTCACACCGGCATCACCCACGAACAGCAATTCGGAATTTTGTTTTAGCCGCCACAGCGCGGCCGACACCTCCACGTTGGGCAAGATTTCCGTACGTACGCCAATTTCCGCGCCAACGGTTCGTACCAGCGGATCAACTTTCTGCACCGGGTTGCCGTCAGCATCCGTGGTCGATCCGGTTTTAGGATCCACGGTAATGGTCGTGCCGCGCGCATCGTTGCTATGAAAACCACGACCTATGTTGAGAAAATATTCCGTTTTGGCCCAAGGTCCAAAAATGAGCGATAGTTTGGGTGAGATGAGGGTATCGTTTTCGTTCCCCGAATTTTCCGAACGGTTGCTATCCACCTTGAACTTGTAATAGTCGGCTCGAACCCCGGCGATGGTCCGAAACCATTCTGTCCATTGAAAATTGTTTTGATAATAGAGGGCGATACTGGATTCCTTCACTTTGTCTTCGCGAGTGATGGCTGGAATGGGGTTGCCGTCGGCATCAAGCTTATCCACGCGGCTACGTGCGAGCGTGCTGTAGAGCGCGACCGGATCAAGATTATCGTGGCGCAATTGCACACCGACCTGGTTGGACATATCTTTTCCGCCAATTTTGTTAAACCAGGTCTGACTGGCTTCACCGCCGAGCAGCGTGCGTTTTTCGGCTTGTTCGAATTGATCGCCGCTGGTGGGCGAATCCAGTAAGTAGGTGAAGTTAGAAAAGAGATTAAGCCGGTGCCGGGCCACGTAGAGGTTGGCGGCGGTAATACCCTTGTCGTTCGTCGAACGCCACTCTGTCGACAGGCTGTAGCGGCTCGCGATGCCACCGTCCGTAGTGTCGAGCGAACCAAAGCGCCCGATCAGGCCGCTGTCCACCGCGCGTTGGGCGATTTGATCGGTGGCGAACCATTTGCCGTCGTAAGCCATGGGGGTTACATTGAATCCGTTGGAACGGTCACCTTGTGCGTAGCGCAATACGCCGTTGTACTTTCGAAACTCGTTCGACCGATCCCACGGACCGTCGTTACGTACCAATTCCAAGCCGTAAATGAGGCGTCCGGATCCCAGCGTGGGCCCGCCAACGACTAGCCCGCGCTGATAGCCAAAGGATCCGAGCGTCGCGCTTGCAGATGTCGCCTTCGCCGCCTCCGCATACGAGATACGTGCTGAGCCGGTGGATGCAAAGTCGCCATCCTCGGCGAAATAAGTACCCTTGTGGTAATCCACGCGCGAAATCAACTCGGGAATCAAAAAATTAAGATCGGTCCAGCCATGGCCGTGTGCGTGGGTGCGCATGTTGATCGGCATGCCGGCAACAAAAGTCGCGAAGTCGGTGCCGTGGTCGAGGTTGTAGCCGCGCAGGAAGTATTGGTTGGCCTTGCCATCCCCAGAGTGTTGGGTGATCACAAGCCCCGGGATCGTTTCCAGCACTTCGCCGGGCCGATATACCGGACGGTTCTCGAACATCTTGGGGGTGACCACACCTTGACTCGCCGCGTCCGACGTGCCGACCGCGTTGGAATAATTACCGATGACCTCGATGGTTTCGAGTTGCTGTATTTCGTCCACTGCGTAAGCACGCAATCCAATGAATATTACGAGAACGCTGACCCCAATCTTTTTCACGATCTAATCCTCCGAGAATTTTTTCTGTAGAAATCGCAGACATACAATGCGAGAATTCTATCGAAGGAAATCCTATTCGAACATTGAGGCAAATTGCTGCACCACGAACCCGCGCGGAATTAATTTTGGAATATGTTGACTACGATGGCGCGAAGAACCGCGCCGGATGGCGGGTTAGCCCGTGTTTGGACGATGGCGTGCGAGCTTGCGTTGCAGCGTGCGGCGATCGATGCAGAGTTGACGTGCGGTGGCAGAAATATTGCCGCGATTGCTGGCGAGCACTTTTTGCAAATGTTCCCACTCCATATCCGCGGCCGATAAACCCTCGCCGTCGATGGGCTCGGACGTATCGCCGACAGTTTTATCCAACGCTTTTAATACGTCTTCCGCGTCGACTGGTTTTGCGAGGTAATGGGTCGCGCCGAGTTTGATTGCTTCAACCGCTGTTGCGATGCTCGCGTAGCCGGTCAGCAATAAAATCTGCATCGTTGGGTTCAGTGATTTTAGAGCGGCGATAAGCGTCAAGCCCGATTGCCCAGGCATCTTTAAGTCGACGACAGCAAAGTCCGGTGGCGCGTTGGTGGCCGATTGCAATGCGGCGTCGACGTCATGGGCGCGTTCTACGTCGAACCCACGCCCTTCCAGTGCCCAACTCATGGCCTGGCTGAAGGCAAGATCATCATCGACTATCAGAAATTTGCGCTCGTTTTTTCGCATAACTTTCTATACGGCTGGAATCAGCAGGGTCGCCTTTATTCCGCCGTTCGGTCGATTATTTAACGTTAGCGATCCACCAAAGTGTTCCAATGTCATCCGCGCCAGATAGAGCCCAAGGCCGAGGCCGTTTTCTTTCGTGCTGAACGTAACGTGTCCGATGCGCAGTAAATCGGCGTCGTTTATGCCTGGTCCGTTATCCAAAATGTCTAATTTTAGTTTGTCTTTCGACCAATCGGCGTTCACTTCGATTTTGTCGGGCGACGCATCGGCCGCGTTATTCAAGACGCTAATCAACGCCTGTTTCAATGTCGGCTCCGCTATGATATTCGGTGCGGTTTCCGCCGATAAACCGGCAAGCTTGATTCTCGCGCCGGGGCGCATCGCTTGCCAATCGCTGAGTGTTTCCGACAGGAACTCATTGGCGGGTTGCAATGCGCAATTTTCGCTGCGGCCGGCGCCGAATTTTTGCGTTAGGGCCTGTTCACGAATAACATGATCAATTTCGACTTGATCGAATGCAATAGTTCCAGTCGCCATGGAAGTCATCGCGATCAATTTTGATGGCAT
>JAYVJD010000177.1:0-3966 GCA_043769625.1 Pseudomonadota bacterium
CAATCTCCAACCGGTCAAAGGCGTGAGCCTCGGTTTTGCCGAAGCCTTTATCAAAAAACCCAATCGCAAAGATTTGTTGGTGATTGCCTTACCCACGAACGCAACCGTCAGCGGCGTGTTCACGCAAAATCGTTTTTGCGCCGCGCCAGTGACCTTGTGTCGAGAACATTTGAAGTCGGGCAATATCCGCGCGCTGGTGATCAACACCGGCTGCGCCAATGCCGGCACGGGCGAGGAGGGCATGCGCAATGCGCGCAGCGTGTGTGCGGAAGTAGCCAAACTTTCCGGCTGCAAACCCGAACAAGTATTGCCGTTTTCCACCGGCGTAATTCTGGAGCAATTGCCGCTGCCGAAAATCATTGCCGGTTTGCCCGCCGCCATCGCCGCGCAAAAACCGGACCACTGGTTTCACGCCGCGCACGCGATTATGACCACCGACACTGTGCCTAAAGCCTACTCGCGCCAAGTCAACATCGGCGGCGAGATGATCACCATCACCGGCATGAGCAAAGGCGCCGGGATGATTCATCCGAATATGGCGACTATGTTGGGCTTTGTCGCTACCGACGCGAACATCAGCCAAACATTATTGAATGACATCACCAAACACGCTGCAGACCGCTCGTTTAATCGCATCACCATCGACGGCGATACCTCGACCAACGATTCCTTCATCGTCATGGCGACAGGACAAACCGGCAAAGCGATTACTGACGCGAACAGCGCAGAATTCATTGCGCTGAAAAAAGCGCTCACCGAAGTGTCGATCCAACTCGCGCAAGCTATCGTGCGCGACGGCGAAGGCGCGACCAAATTTATGACGGTGCAAGTCGAAGGCGGTAAACAAGAAGACGAATGCGCCAAGATCGCGTTCGCCATCGCGCATTCTCCGTTGGTGAAAACCGCCTTCTTCGCTTCCGATCCAAACTTGGGCCGCATTCTCGCTGCGATTGGTTATGCCGGGGTCGATGATCTTGACGTGAGCAAAATGGAATTGTATTTGGGTGATGTGTTGGTGGCAGAAAAAGGCGGACGTGCAGTCAGCTACACCGAAGACCAAGGCCAACGCATTATGAAAGAAGCGGAGATTTTAATTCGCGTGAAATTACATCGCGGCAATGCTGAGACGACCGTGTGGACCTGCGATTTTTCGTATGATTACGTCAAAATCAACGCCGATTATCGTAGTTAAAATATTCAATATAATCAAATATTTAATATATGTCTGCCCATGTAGAAAAACTCATCAGCCGCGCCGAGAAACTGATCGACAAACTCGAAGCCTGGATCCCGGTTGAAGCGCCGCAACCGGACTGGAAAGCATCGATCGCGTTTCGTTGGCGCGTAAAAAATAATCGCGGCTTTATTCAACCAGTAAAACATCCGCATCACATCACGCTCAATGATTTGCACGATATTAGCGAACAAAAAAAACGCATCGAACAAAACACCAAGCAATTCGTGCAAGGAAAGCCGGCCAATAATGTGTTGCTCACTGGCGCACGCGGCACGGGAAAATCGTCGCTAGTGAAAGCGGTGCTGAATCAATTCAGCAAAAAAGGTTTGCGCCTGATTGAAGTGGAAAAATCCCATCTGATCGATTTGCCCGACATCGTCGATATAATTAGCGCGCGGCCGGAAAAATTTATTTTGTTCTGCGACGACTTATCGTTTGATGAGGGCGAGTCCGGTTACAAGGCACTGAAGACCGTGCTCGATGGTTCCATCGCGGCGCAGTCGGACAATATTTTAATTTACGCCACCTCAAACCGCCGTCACCTGATGCCGGAATACATGGCAGAGAATCTCGACTACAAACACATCGACGGCGAAATCCACCCGGGCGAAGGCACGGAAGAAAAAATTTCCCTGTCCGAGCGCTTCGGCCTGTGGCTATCGTTTTATCCGTTCACGCAAGACGAATACCTCGACATCGTGCGCCACTGGGCCACCCATTTCGGCGTGAAAAAAACCGACAGCAAAGCATTTCAATCAGCAGCATTATTGTGGGCCATAGAACGCGGCTCCCGTAGCGGCCGCGTTGCATGGCAATTTGCGCGCGATTGGGCGGGGCAGCACACGAAATAAAAACTGAAGAAAAATATCCCCTCCCCTTGGGGGTGGGCGAAAAAAAATATCCCCTCCCCTTCAACCCTCGGCCACTTCACCCGAGGACGAGGGGGAGGGTTAGGGTGGGGATGGGTTATGCTTCGGACCGCACAGACACCCATCCCCCTCCTATCCTTCCCCCTCGTCCTCGGGTGAAGTGGCCGAGGGTTGAAGGGGAAGGGACGCCAAAATGGGCATTTGTTGATCGTAAATTTATTTTTTCTTTTCCTAAACTTTAATGACAAACAAAGAAGTCGCCGTCGCCGTCGCCATCCTGATCAAACCCAACGGTGAATTCCTGCTCGCGCAACGCCCTGAGGGAAAAGTCTATGCGGGCTGGTGGGAATTTCCCGGCGGCAAAGTCGAGACTAACGAAAGTGTGATCGACGCGCTCAAGCGCGAACTGCACGAAGAACTCGGCGTCGATATTACACTCGCCTACCCGTGGATGACGATCCGTCACGCCTACGAACACGCCAACGTGCGCCTGCATGTCTATCGCGTCACGCAATGGAACGGTGAACCGCACAGCAAAGAGAACCAAGCGTTTCAATGGCAATCGATTTCTCATCTGACGGTTTCCCCGCTGCTCCCCGCCGCCGCGCCAATGATCAAAGCCTTGGCACTACCGCCTGTTTACGCCATTACTAACGCAGGTGAACTCGGCGAAGCAGAATTTTTTCTTCGACTTGATCGTGCGCTCGGCAACGGTTTGAAAATGATTCAAGTGCGCGAGAAAAATTTTTCGCCGGAACAGTTGAAAAGTTTCGCACGAAAAGTGATCACTAAAGCGCATGCGCACAATGCTAAAGTTTTATTGAACACCGATACGGATTTGGCGAAAAATTTGCAAGCGGACGGCGTACACCTCACCTCAGCGCAACTGATGACTATCAGCACGCGTCCGGATTTTTCCTTGGTCGCTGCGTCGTGTCACAATCCAAGCGAATTACGTAAAGCGGAAAAACTCGGCTGTGATTTCGTCGTGCTTGGCCCGATCAAGCCAACGCAATCACATCTCGACGCAAAAATATTAGGTTGGAACAATGCAGCGAAGCTGATTGAAGATTATTCCTTGCCGGTTTATGCGCTCGGCGGCATGCAAAAATCAGATGGCGAAACAGCTTGGATAAATGGTTTTCACGGGCTCGCAATGCAACGCGCGCAGTATAAATAGTGTAATTTAATCAAATACTTACGAGAGCTCTAAAATGTACTTATTTTTCGACACAGAAACCACCGGCATTCCGAAAAACTACAAAGCGCCTGCTTCCGATGCGCGCAACTGGCCACGCTTGGTGCAGATTGCGTGGTTGTTGGTAGATGAAAATGGCAACGAACAAAAAAGCCTCGAGCACATCATTAAACCCGATGGATTTACCATTCCGGCGGATGCGGCGCGGATTCACGGCATCACCAACGAAGTGGCAGCACAAAAAGGCGTGGAGTTGAAATCGGCGCTGGCGCAAATCATCGCGGATTTTGCGCAGGCAAAAATTCTGCTCGCGCACAATATGTCTTTCGATGAAAAAATTCTCGGCGCAGAATTATTGCGCATGGGTTTTGCCAATGAAGTAGAAGCGAAGGCGCGTAAATGTACGATGTTAGCCTCAGTCGATCATTGTGCTATCCCGGGGCAATACGGCAATAAATGGCCAAAGCTGCAGGAGTTGCACAAAAAATTATTTCAACAGGAGTTCGTCGGCGCGCATAGCGCGTTGGCGGATGTACGCGCGTGCGCGAAATGCTATTTTGAATTGAAGCGGATTGGTGTGATGAAGTAGTGGCAATCCTTCCTCTTGCTAGAAGGAATAGACAGCCGAAACATAATGCAAACGCAAGCCAGCGTTGTTCACA